>DISF01000011.1:45819-46129 GCA_002421985.1 Roseovarius sp. UBA6217
GACGGCAAGGTGCTTGCCACCGGCACTCCCGACGAGATCCTCAAGCGCACCGGGGCCGCCAACCTTGACGAGGCCTTCATAGCGCTTCTTCCCAAGGACATGCGCGCCCGGCACCACGACCTGATCGTCCCCCCGCGTGACCCCGCAGGTCGCGACGGCTACGTCGTCGAGGCCGAAAACCTGACGGTCCGGTTCGGAGACTTCGAAGCGGTCAAGAACGTGAGTTTTCGCATCGGGAAAGGTGAGATATTCGGCTTTCTCGGGTCAAACGGGTGCGGCAAGACAACGACGATGAAGGCGTTGACCGGGC
>DISF01000023.1 GCA_002421985.1 Roseovarius sp. UBA6217
AACACCAAGGGCGAGGCCGAGGCCGGGCAGGAGGAACTCAACATCCGCTATGCCCCCGCGCTCGACATGGCCGATTACCACACCATCGCCAAGCACGCGATCAAGGAGATCGCCCATCAGCAGGGCCATGCCGCAAGCTTTCTGCCGAAATGGCACCCCAAGCGCGTCGGCTCGTCGAGCCATGTGCATCAATCGCTCTGGCGGGACGGCAAACCCGCCTTTGTCGATGCCGCGGACAGGCTTGGCATGAGCGCGCTGATGAAACACTACATGGCGGGGCTGCTGAAATACGCGCCCGATTACACCTATTTCCTTGCGCCCTATATCAACAGCTACAAGCGCTTCCAGAAGGGCACATTCGCGCCCACGCGCATCCTGTGGTCGGTCGATAACCGCACCGCCGGATTCCGCCTTTGCGGTGGTGGCACGAAGGCAGTGCGGGTGGAATGCCGGGTGGGCGGCTCGGACCTCAACCCATACCTCGCCATGGCGGCGATGCTGGCGGCGGGCATGAAGGGGATCGAGGACCGGCTGGAACTGGCACCGCCGACGGTGGGCGATGCCTATGGCGGCGAGACCGGCCTGATCCCGCAGACCCTGCGCGACGCCTATGTGACGCTGAAGCGCTCGGATTTCCTGCGCGCGACCTTCGGCGACGAGGTGGTGGACCATTACGCCCGCGCGGCGGAGGTCGAGATCGAGGATTTCGACCGCGCCGTGACCGATTACGAGATCGCGCGCGGTTTCGAGCGGGCGTGAGGGCGGCAAGGCCGGATATGAGTATTTCTGGCAAGATGAAGCGGCGGGCAGGGTGCCCGCGATCAAGGATGCGATGATGACGGCATTGACCTGCATCTCCCCGATCGACGGATCGGTTTTCGCCACGCGCGAGGCGCTGGCGCTTGACGAGGCGCGCGCGGCGGTGGCGCAGGCCCGCGCCGCGCAGGCGGATTGGGCGGCGCGGCCGCTGAAGGAGCGGATAGACCTGGTGATGGCGGGCGTGGCCGCCGTGGGGGCCATGAACGACGAGATCGTGCCGGAACTGGCGCATATGATGGGCCGCCCGGTGCGCTATGGCGGCGAGTTTCGCGGCTTTGACGAACGCGCGCGCCATATGGCGGCGATTGCCGAGGGGGCGCTGGCCCCGGTCGAGGTGGGTGAGGACGCGAGCTTTCACCGCTATATCCGGCGCGTGCCGCATGGTGTGGTTTTCGTCGTGGCACCGTGGAATTACCCTTACATGACCGCGATCAACACGGTGGCACCTGCGCTTATCGCCGGGAATACGGTGGTGCTGAAACACGCCACGCAGACGCTTTTGGTGGGCGAGCGCATGGCGCGCGCCTTTCACGCGGCAGGCGTGCCGGAGGCCGTGTTCCGCAATGTGTTTCTGGATCACGATACCACATCGGCGCTCATTGCCGGGGGCGCGTTCGATTTCGTCAACTTCACCGGCTCGGTGAGGGGCGGTCAGGCGATGGAGCGCGCGGCAGCGGGCACCTTTACCGGGCTGGGGCTGGAGCTCGGTGGCAAGGATCCGGGCTATGTGATGGAGGATGCCGATCTGGATGCGGCGGTGGCGACGCTGATCGACGGGGCGATGTTCAATTCCGGGCAATGCTGCTGCGGGATCGAGCGCATCTATGTGCATCAGAGCCTTTTTGACGCTTTCGTGGAGAAATCCGTGGCGCTGGTCAGGGCCTATCGCCTCGGCAACCCGCTTGACCCCGAGACGACGCTCGGGCCGATGGCCAACGTGCGCTTTGCCGCAGAGGTGCGCGCGCAAGTGGGGGAGGCGCTGGAGATGGGGGCAACGGCCCATATCGAGACATTTGCGCAGGATGACGGCGGCTGTTACCTCACCCCGCAGATCCTCACCAATGTCAGCCACGAGATGCGCGTGATGCGCGACGAGAGTTTCGGCCCGGTGGTCGGCATCATGCCGGTGAGCGACGACGCCGAGGCAATCACCCTGATGAACGACAGCCCCTTTGGCCTCACCGCCTCGCTCTGGACCGCTGACATCGACCGCGCAGCCCGCATCGGCGATGCGATCGAGACCGGCACCGTCTTCATGAACCGCGCCGATTACCTCGATCCCGGCCTGTGCTGGACCGGCTGCAAGCAGACCGGGCGCGGCGGCGCGCTCTCGGTCATCGGCTATCACAACCTCACCCGCCCGAAATCCTACCATCTCAAGAAGGTCACAAAATGACGCTCACCGCCAACTGGTCCTATCCGACCGCGATCAAGTTCGGGGCCGGACGCATCGCGGAACTGCCCGCCGCCTGCGCGCAGGCGGGTATCACACGGCCCTTGCTGGTCACCGACCGCGGGCTTGCGCCGCTGCCCATCACCGCGCGCGCCCTCGATATCCTGCGCGGCGCGGGGCTGGAGCCGGGGCTTTTTGCCGAGGTCGATCCCAACCCCAACGAGGTGAACCTCGACGCGGGCGTTGCCGCCTACAAGGCGGGCGGGCATGACGGGGTGATCGCCTTTGGCGGCGGCTCGGGGCTCGACCTGGGCAAATGCGTGGCCTTCATGGCGGGGCAAACCCGGCCTGTGTGGGATTTCGAGGATGTGGGCGATTGGTGGACGCGCGCCGATGCAGACGCCATCGCCCCCATCGTCGCCGTGCCCACCACCGCCGGGACCGGCTCCGAGGTGGGGCGCGCGAGCGTCATCACCGATTCCGTGACCCATGCCAAGAAAATCATCTTTCACCCCAAATTCCTGCCTTCCGTGGTGATCTGCGACCCGGAACTGACCGTGGGAATGCCGCGCGCGATCACCGCGGGCACCGGGCTTGACGCTTTTGCCCATTGCGTCGAGGCGTTCAGCAGTCCGCATTACCACCCGATGAGCCAGGGCATTGCGCTTGAGGGGATGCGGCTGGTGATCGATAACCTGCCCCGCGTCTATCATGCCCCCGACGATATCGAGGCCCGCGCCCATATGATGAGCGCGGCGGCGATGGGGGCGACGGCGTTTCAGAAGGGGCTTGGCGCGATCCATGCCATGAGCCATCCGGTGGGTGCCTATTTCAACACCCATCACGGGACCACGAATGCGGTCTGCATGCCCGCCGTGCTCGATTTCAACGCGGATGCCATCCGCGACCGGTTTGACCGGGCGGCGGGCTATCTGGGCATCACCGGCGGCTTTGACGGATTCCGCGCCTTCGTGCAGGACTTCAACGACCGGCTTGGCATTCCGCGCGGGCTGGCCGCCCTCGGCGTGACCGAGGCGGCCATTCCCGAGCTGGTCAAGGGCGCGATCACCGATCCTTCCTGCGGCGGCAACCCCGTGACGCTGAACGAGGAAAACCTCACCGCGCTGTTCTACGCCGCCATGTAAGGGGCACGAGAGGTGCGCGCCCGGATTTGACACATGCAACATCCGGGCGCGGCTTCTCCTTGGGCGGTCATCGGCTCTCCAGCCTGTCCCGCAACCACCAAACATGTCACAAAGGGGTTAACGAACCTTTGCGTTTCTTCTTGGAAAAAATACTCATATCCCACATGCGCCGACAGGCACAGCCCCGCTAGATCAGCCCCTCGGCGGCAAAGAGCGCGGCCACGTCGCGCTCGGGCCGCGCGCCGTAATGGCCGATCACCTCTGCCGCCGCGATACAGCCCATCCTCCCCGCCACCGCGAGCGGCTTGCCGGTGGCAAGCCCGTAGAGAAAGCCCGCGGCGAACTGATCGCCCGCGCCGGTCGTATCCACCGGCTCGACGCGCGTGACCGGCACGGTCACGGTATCCGCGCCCTCGACGATCACCACGTCATGGCCCGAGCGCGTGCAGACGATAAGCCCGCTCTCGCTTGCCGCCTGTTCCAGCGCCGCGCCAAGATCGTCGGTCTGGAAAAGCGCCTGCCATTCATGCTCGTTGCCGAGAACGAAATCGAGCGTACCCAGCAAGGCGCGGAAATCGTCGCGGTGCCGCTCGACGCAGAACGGATCCGACAGGGTGATGCCTGCGCGACCGCCCCCCGCCCGCGCCGCCTGCGCCGCGCGCTCGAAGGCCGCCTTGCCCTTGGGCTTGTCGTAGAGATAGCCTTCGAGGAACAGGATGCCCGCCCGCCCAGCCACCGCGTCGGGCACGTCGTCCTCGTCGAGATCGGTCGAGATGCCGAGATAGGTGTTCATCGACCGCTCGCCATCGGGCGAGACAAGGATCATCGAGCGCGAGGTGGGCAGCGCGCCCGCGCGCGGCGGGTTGACGAAATCGGTGCCGACAGCGCGCATTGCCTCGGCGTAATAGCGCCCCAGTTCGTCATCGCTCACCCGCCCGATGAAGGCCGTGGACAGGCCCAGCGCGCCGATACCCGCCACGCTGTTGGCGACCGATCCGCCGGGCATCTGCCGCCGCTCTGGCATCTGTTCATAGAGATATTCGGCGCGCTCGGTCTCGATCAGTTGCATCACGCCCTTGTCTACGCCCATGCGGGCAAGAAAGGCGTCGTCGCAACGCCCGATCACATCGACGATGGCGTTGCCGATGCCGACAACCTGATATTGTGTCATAGGGTCTTTTCCTCATAGGGGCAGAGATCGCGAATAAGACAGGTGCCGCAGGCGGGTTTGCGCGCGCGGCAGGTATAGCGGCCATGCAGGATCAGCCAATGATGCGCGTGGCGTTGGAAATCTACCGGCACGTTATCCTCGATGGCGCGTTCGACCGCTTCCACATCCTTGCCGGGGCAGATGCCGGTGCGGTTGCCGATGCGAAAGATATGCGTATCCACGGCCTGCGCCGGATGCCCCCACCACATGTTGAGCACGACATTGGCGGTCTTGCGCCCGACACCGGGCAGCGATTGCAGCGCGGCGCGGGAATTGGGCACGCAGCCGCCATAATCATCGACAAGGATGCGGCTCAGCTTCATCACGTTTCGGGCCTTGTTGCGATAAAGGCCGATGGTCTTGATATGGCTGATGAGCGCCTCTTCGCCAAGCGCCAGCATCTTTTCCGGCGTATCGGCGATCTGGAAAAGCGCGCGCGTGGCGCGGTTCACGCCCACATCCGTGGCCTGCGCCGAGAGCGCGACCGCGACCAGCAGAGTAAAGGCGTTGACATGGTCAAGCTCGCCTTTTGGTTCGGGCTCGGCGGCCTGAAAACGGGTGAATATCTCGCGGATGGTATGATAATCGAGTTGGCGGGCCATGGTCCGTCTATGACGTGAAACCGGGGAATGCGCAACATTCGGGTCGCGTGCCCCTGTGACGCGGCGTATCTTGTGGCGAAACGACCGGGGGCCGCAATGTCCGAGAGCTATCACTACAATGTCATGCGCCGCGCCATCGCGCTTATCGACGCGGGCGGCGAGGGGATGACGCTCGAGGCGCTGGCGGGCGAGATGGGGATGAGTGCCGCGCATTTCCAGCGGCTGTTTTCGGCCTGGGTGGGGGTATCGCCGAAGCGCTATCAGCAATATCTGGCGCTTGGCCACGCCAGGGAAATGCTGGCGCAGCGATTTACCACGCTGGAGGCGGCCGAGGCGGCGGGGCTGTCGGGCACGGGGCGGCTGCACGATCTGTTCCTGAGATGGGAGGCGATGAGCCCCGGCGCGGTCGCCCGGCGCGGTGCGGGGCTGCGCATCGGCTATGGCTGGTTCCAGAGCCCCTTTGGCGAGGCGCTGGCAATGGGCACCGCACGCGGGCTTTGCGGGCTGGCCTTTGCGGGCGAGGTGGGGCGCGAGGCGGCCATGCGCGACCTCTGCGCGCGCTGGCCCGAGGCCGAGTTTGCCGAATCCCCCGAGAGCATCGCGCCCTGGGTCGCGTCGGCCTTTGCCGGTCGGGGCGAAGCGCGGCTGCACATGATCGGCGCGCCGTTCCAGATCAAGGTCTGGGAGGCGCTGCTGCGTATTCCCTCGGGCCATGTCACCACCTATTCCGAGATCGCCCGCGCCATCGGCCATCCCCGCGCCGTGCGCGCCGTCGGCACCGCCGTCGGCCGCAACCCGGTGAGCCTGCTCATCCCCTGCCACCGCGCGTTGCGCAAGTCGGGTGCGCTTGGGGGCTATCATTGGGGCCTGCCCGTGAAGCGCGCCATGCTCGCGTTTGAGAGCGCGCAGGCCGAGGGATAGGCGTGGAGATAGGCGGGGAACCGCGCGAAATTTCCCCTCTATCTGCCTTGGGGGCAGGGATGATATTGCATATCATACCATTATCCCCGACCTGATCGGGCAGGTTCATCAACGAGGCATTCCAATGATCCGAGCGAACAAGACCCTTCTCGCCCTCTCCGGCACGGCCCTTCTGCTGGTGACAGCCTGCACAGACCCCGGCTATGTGGCCGGGCAAGACCCCAACCAGAAAACCAAACAGGGCGCGATCCTGGGCGGTATCATCGGCGCGGGCACCGGGGCGATGGTCAGTGACAAAAAGGGCAAGGGTGCCCTGATCGGCGGTGTTCTGGGCGCTGCGGGTGGTGCGGCCATCGGCAATGCGCTTGACAAGCAGGAGGCGGAGTTGCGCCAGCAGCTCGACAGCGATGTGAAGATCGTCAATACCGGCGACCGGCTCATCCTGACCATGCCGCAGGATATCCTCTTTGCCACCGACAGCGCCACCGTCGCGCCGGGGCTGCGCGACGATCTGTTCAAGGTGGCCACGAGCCTTCAGCGCTATCCCGACACCACCGTTCAGGTGATCGGCCATACCGATAGCGATGGTGCTGCCAGCTATAACCAGCAGCTCTCGGAACGGCGCGCCAATGCGGTCGCCGATGTGCTGATGGATGGCGGCGTGCCCTTCGGGCGCATCCGCGCCTTTGGCCGGGGCGAGGATCAGCCGGTGGCCTCGAACCTCACCCCCGAGGGCAAGCGCCAGAACCGCCGGGTGGAGATCGTGATCCTGCCCAACTGAGGCAGCGCTGGCCCCGGCGGGGGCCATGAGTATTTCCGGCAAGATGAAGCGGGGCGGCCACAGGCGGGCCGCCCCGTTTGCTACTCGGCCGCGACCTCTGCCGCCTCGACGCGCACCGCCGAATACTTGAACTCGGGGATCTTGCCATAGGGATCGAGCGCCGGGTTGGTCAGGATATTCGCCGCCGCCTCGACATAGGCGAAGGGCAGGAACACCATATCCGGGGCAATCGCGCGGTCAGCGCGCGCCATGACGGTGATCGAGCCGCGCCTGGTGGTGAGGCGCACCATGCCGCCGGGGTTGACCCCGAGACGGCGCAGCGTCGAGGGGTGCAGCGAGCAGTTCGCCTCCGGTTCCACCGCGTCGAGCACGCTGGCGCGCCGCGTCATCGAGCCGGTATGCCAATGCTCCAGCTGCCGCCCCGTCGTGAGCACCATCGGATAGTCGGCATCGGGCACATCGTCGGGCGGGATGATCGCGGCGGGGGTAAATCTCGCGCGCCCCTCCGGACGCGGGAAACCGTCGCCGAACACGACCGCATGGCCCGGATGATCGGGGGCGGGACAGGGATAGGTGACGGCGCTCTCGCGCTCCAGCCGCTCCCATGTGATGTTGTCAAGAGAGCGCATGTTGCGCTTCATCTCGGCAAAGACATCCGCCGGGCTGTCATAGTGCCAGCCTAGGCCAAGCCGGTTGGCCAGCGCCACGGTGATCGCCCAATCCTCGCGCGCCTCGCCCGGCGGGGATACGGCGGCGCGGCCCATCTGCACCTGACGGTTGGTATTGGTGACGGTGCCGGATTTCTCGTAAAACGCAGAGGCAGGAAGGATCACATCGGCATAATTCGCCGTCTCGGTCAGGAAAATATCCTGCACCACCAGATGATCGAGCTTGGCGAGCGCGTCGCGCGCGTGCTCTACATCCGGATCGCTCATCGCCGGGTTTTCGCCAAGGATATACATGCCCTTGATTGCGCCCGCGTGGACCGCATCCATGATCTCGGTCACGGTGAGGCCCTTCTCGGCGCTGAAATCCTCGCTTTGCCAGATCTCGGTAAATGCGCGGCGCACGCGGTCATCGGTCACCGTCTGGTAATCGGGCAGGAACATCGGGATGAGGCCCGCGTCTGACGCGCCCTGCACGTTGTTCTGCCCGCGCAGCGGGTGCAGCCCGGTGCCGGGGCGGCCGACATGGCCGCACATCAGCGCGAGGCTGATGAGGCAGCGCGCATTGTCGGTGCCGTGGATATGCTGGCTTATGCCCATGCCCCAGAAGATCATGCCCGCCTTGGCGGTGGCAAACGCGCGCGCCACGGCGCGCAGCGTCTCGGCGGGGATGCCGCAGATTGCCGCCATCTTCTCGGGCGGGAATTGCGCCAGATGCGCCTTTTCCGCCTCCCAGTTCTCGGTGAAGGC
>DISF01000049.1 GCA_002421985.1 Roseovarius sp. UBA6217
ATAAAGTGCTGCCAAACTGACGTTGTATCGCCGCACCGCGGCCCGTCAATGCGCGGCTCTCCAAACGTCCCCTCCAGGCCCCGCAACGTTCCCCCCGTGCTGCACCGGGCACGATCTCTCAGGTGTCGAGCACTATCCCAGCACCCGCCCCGCCACCGCGTCAAGCCGCGCCACCAGCGCCGGGTCGCGCCGGTCGGGGGCGGTCAGAAGGGCGAACTCAAGCGCGCGGTCGCAGCCATGCGGGCAGGGCGCGCGGTCCGGGCCGAGGAGCGCAGGCAGGCGGCGCACGAGGGCGCGGCCCTTGTCGGCATTGGCCCCGAGCGTGGCGATGATCGCGGTGATATCGACCGCGCCGTGACCCGGATGCCAGCTGTCGTAATCGGTGATCATGGCCACACAGGCATAGCAAAGCTCGGCCTCGCGGGCGAGCTTTGCCTCGGGCATTCCGGTCATGCCGATCACATCCGCGCCCCAGTGATCGCGATACATGAGTGACTCGGCACGGGTCGAGAATTGCGGGCCTTCCATCGCCAGATAGGTGCCTCCCGCGTGCACGGTTATGCCCGCATCGCGCGCGGCGGTCGCGCAGGCCTCCGAAAGGCGCGGGCAGGTCGGGTGCGCCACGCTGACATGGGCCACGCAGCCGGGGCCGAAAAAGGATTTTTCGCGCGCGAAGGTGCGGTCGATGTACTGATCGACAAGAACGAAATCGCCCGGTGCCATCGCCTCGCGGAACGACCCGCAGGCCGAGACGCTGATGACATCGGTCACGCCGAGCCGTTTGAGCGCGTCGATATTGGCGCGGTAGGGCACCGAGGAAGGGCTGTGCACATGCCCGCGCCCGTGACGCGGCAGAAAGGCCATCTGCACGCCGCCAAGACTGCCGGTGAGAATCGCATCCGAGGGTGCCCCCCAGGGCGTTGCCACCTCCTGCCAGACGGCATCTTCCAGCCCGTCGATCTCGTATAGCCCCGATCCGCCGATCACCCCGATCATGGTATTTGCCATTGCCCAAGCCTTTCACTGTGTCGGCAGAAGGCTTAGGCCGGATCACGGCAAAAGAAAATGCCCGCGTGGTTGCCCATGGCAGCAAGCGCGGCTGTGGCGATCACGCCGCCGAGCGGGTGCAGAAACTGGCCTGATTGCGGCCGTGGGCCTTGGCGGCATAAAGCGCGCGGTCGGCCTCTTCGAGGACGGTCTGCATGTCGGGCGCGGGGGTGCCGGGGCCGGCCTCCACGGTGGTGACGCCAATGCTGAGCGTGACCGGGATCGGCGCGGGCTGGCCCGGCACCTTGACGGGGGTGGCGCGGATCGCGTCGCACAGGCGTTCGGCCACGCGGCGGGCGCGGGCCGGGCTGGCATCGGGCAAAGCAATCAGGAATTCCTCGCCGCCTATACGCGCCAGCAGGTCGCCCTCGCGCAGATGCGCGGCAAGCCGCCTGGTGACGGCGCACAGCACCGCATCGCCCGCGGCATGGCCGTAGCGATCATTGACCAGCTTGAAGAAATCGAGATCGGCCAGCATCACCGCAAGGCTCTTGCGGCCACGCACCGCCTGCGACAGCTCACGGTCGAGCCAGGGCAATGCGTGGCGGCGGTTATAGGCCCCGGTCAGCGGATCGCGGATCGCCGCCGCCATGCCCGAGCGCAGCTTGCCGCGCAGGGCCTCGGTGTGGCGCTTGCGGTCGATCTGGCGCGAGATGCGCAACGCCAGTTCCTCGCGGTCGGCGGGGGCAAGGATCACGTCATCGGCCCCCATGTCGAGCAGCGTCACGGCAAGCGCGGCCTCGGCCCGGTCGAGCAGCACCAGCGCGGGGCACTGGCAGGTGTCGCGCGCAGCCTTGAGATCGGCGAGCAGGCGCAACCCGGCCTCGGCCTCGCCGGCGGCGATGCGCAGGATCAGCGCATCCTGCGGGCCGGGGGGCGGCGGGCCCTCTGGTGTGGCCACGCTGAGCCGGTGGGGCGTGCACGAGGCCAGCAGGCTGCGCAGGGCGCGCACGCCCGCCCGCCCCGCGCCGTGAATGGCCACGCGCCCCGGCAGCGGGAGCGCAGCCTGGCTCTCGGCGAAACCGGCGGCATCGCCTGCCTGTGCGGCGAGGTCTGCATCGGCGTGATGGGCGCGCAAGAGATTGCGCAGCCGCGCAAGCAACAGCGCCTCGGGCACTGGCCTCGCGAGGATGTCGTCGGCCCCGGCGCGCAGCATGGCCTGCCGCTCGGCGGTCGAGGGCGCATTTTGCAGCATCAGGACCGGCACCCGCGCCAGCCGGGCCACGCGGCGCAGCGCGCGCAGGAAGGGCTCGGCGCTTTGCCCGCCAAGGCGGGTATTGGCAAGGATCAGGTCGGGGGCATCGAGCGCCGCCAGCCTCAGCGCCTCGCGCGCGGTGGCCGCCTGCACCACCCGGTTGGGCGTCGAGGACAGTTTGACCTTCAGCACGATCCTGTTCGTGGCGAGATCGTCGACAATGAGAACCGTGCCCGACATTGCGGTTGCGCCTCCGCTCTGAGCGTTTACCTTTCAGTTACTATCACGCCGAGTGGTTAATAAATCCTTTCCAGGAATTAACGAACATGAAAATGACGCAGGATCTTGCCGAGACCGTCGCGCTCGGGGCCTTGGGGTGGCTTGCGGGCCATGACGAGCTTTTGCCGGTGTTCCTTGGTGCCACGGGGGCGTCGGAGGCCGATCTGCGCGCGCGCGCCACCGACCCGGAATTCCTGGGCGCGGTGCTCGATTTCCTTACGATGGATGATGCCTGGGTCACGGCGTTCTGCGATACGCAGGGCATGGGCTATGATGTGCCGATGCGCGCCCGCGCCGCCCTGCCCGGCGGGGCGGAGATGAACTGGACATGAGCCGTGCGGACGCGATCCTTTTCGACAAGGACGGCACCTTGTTCGATTTCCATGCCACATGGAGCATCTGGGCGGGCCAGGTGATCCACGATCTTGGCCGTGGCGAGGCGGGGCCGATGGCGCGGCTGGCGCAGGCGGCGCATTACGATCTCGCGGCAAAACGCTTTCTGCCCACGAGCCCGATCATCGCGGGCACCAATCGCGAGGCGGCGGAATGTCTGGCCTCTGCGCTGCCGGGCCGCGACGTGGGCGAGATCGAGACGTATCTGGTGAGGACAGCCGCGCGCGCCCCGCTCGCCCCCGCCGTGCCGCTCGCGCCCTACCTGGACGGGTTGCGGGGACAGGGCCTGCGGCTTGGGGTGATGACCAACGATACCGAATACGGCGCGCGCGCGCATCTGGGCGCGGCAGGCGTGCTGGAGCGGTTCGATTTCATCGCAGGCTTTGACTCGGGCCACGGGGCCAAGCCCGCGCCGGGGCCGCTCCTGGCCTTTGCGCGTGCGGTTTCTGTGGCACCCGACCGCGTGGTGATGGTGGGAGACAGCACCCATGACCTGATCGCGGGGCGCAGGGCCGGCATGGCCTGTATCGGCGTGCTCACGGGCACGGCGTTGGCCGAAGACCTTGCCCCCTTCGCCGATGCGGTTCTACCCGATATCGGCCATCTGCCGGGCTGGCTGGCGGCGTGAGGCTTCCCCCGCTCTCCCCCGCTCTTCGCGGCCTGCGCTGGCTTCGGTCGGCGTGCTGGCGGCGGCGGGGGCGCGGGCGGGGTGGCCCGGCGGGGGCCATCTGACGTCGTTTGCGATCCGATGATACGTCCGGCCCGATGCGCCCCCTACTCCGCCCATTCCCAGGACCCCACGAACTGCCCCAGCACACGGCCCACGGCCTCGTCATCCACCTCGCCCTTACGGCTCACCTGCGCCACCAGCCCGCGCTTCTTGTCATCGACCACGTTCGTCACGCGCGCGGCAAGCCGCGCCTCTTCCAGAGCGGCGTTGTAGACGCGGGTGATCGCGCGCTTGCGCAGGTCGGGCTTGAACACCTTGCCGACGGCGGTCTTGGGCAGTTCATCCAGCACCTCCACATGCCTGGGCTGGGCTGCGCGCTCATGGACATGGATCTTGCAATAGTCGCGCAACTCCTCGCCGGTCGCGGTGCCGCCTGCCACCAGTTCGACATAGGCGCAGGGGAGTTCACCGGCATGGGCATCGGGCTGGCCAATCGCCCCCGCCATCGCCACATCCGGGTGCGTCATCAGCGCCTCCTCGATTTCCGCCGGGTCGATATTGTGGCCCCCGCGAATGATGAGATCCTTGGCGCGGCCCGTGATCCACAGGTAGCCGTCCGCGTCGATCCGCCCCAGATCACCGGTGCGCAGGTATTTGCCGTAATGATACAGCTTCGCGTTCTTGTCGGTCTCGGTATAAGTATTGCCAGCATAAACACCGGGGTTGGAGACGCAGATCTCGCCCACCTCGTCCACCTCGCAATCCACCGGGCCGTGGGGCGTTTCCTTGATGATGCGCACATCCGTATAGGGGAAGGGCACGCCGACCGAACCCACCTTCTTGGTGCCCTCGGGCGGATTGCAGGACACAAGGCAGGTGGCCTCGGTCAGCCCGTAGCCCTCGATCACGGTCATGCCGGTGGCTGCCTCGAAGCGGTTGAACAACTCGAGCGGCATGGGGGCCGAGCCGGAAAAGGCGTTTTTGACGGTCGAGAGGTCGGCATCCACCTTGCGCTGCATCAGCGCGGAAACGGCGGTGGGCACGGTGATGATGAAGCTGATCTTCCAGCGCTCGCACAGCTTCCAGAAATTGTCGAACACGCCGTCGCCGCGATAGCCCGCAGGCGTCGGAAAGACCACATGCGCGCCCGACTTGATGCACGCCATCAGGATCACGTGGCAGGCAAAGACGTGAAACAGCGGCAGCGGGCACATCACGTTGTCTTTTTCGGTAAAAAGCAGCGTATGGCCGATCCAGCCGTTATAGACGATCCCCGAATAGCGGTGCTGCGCCACCTTGGGCATCCCCGTGGTGCCGCCGGTGTGGAAATAGGCGGCGACCCGATCACCCGCGCTGTCGTTGAAGGTCAGGCTCCGGGGCTGGGCCGCCAGCGCCTTGTTGAAATCTCTCAGATCGGCATGGTGGCCGGTCGGGTTCCTGGGGCGCAGCAGCGGCACGATCCAGCTTTTCGGCGGGGTCAGGTAGCGGTTGAGGTCAATCTCCAGAACGGTATGCACGTTCGGCGCATGGCGCACCGCTTCGGCTGCCTTCTGGGCGATGTCGGTCTTGGGAAATGCCTTGAGCGTCACCACCACCCTGGCCTTGGTCTCGCGCAGGATGGCGCTGATCTGCTCTGGCTCCAAGAGCGGGTTGATCGGGTTGACGATCCCGGCGATCGCGCCGCCGATCATGGCCACCGCCATCTCGACGCAGTTGGGCAGCACGAGGGCCACCACGTCGCCCTCGCCGATCTTCAGGCTGCGAAACAGGTTGGCCGCCTGACAGCACTGATCGTGGAATTGCTGCCAGGTCAGCGTCACCGCCTTGTCGGCGGGGCCGGAGAGAAGCTGATAGCTGATCGCCGGTCGGTCGGGAAAGGCGCGAGTCGTGATGCTCAGCATCTGGTAGAGCGTCGCCGGTATCTCGCGCGCTTCCCACGGCATCTCATTCTGAATGTCGAGCGCGTCCTGCCGCGAGGTGAACGTCATGGCCTTTCCTCCCTTTGCTCCGCGCCTCTCCCTGCGCGGATTTTCCCGTTCGCAACAGAATGGGCGGGATTTGGGCACCGCGCAAGTCATACGCGGCGTTCCGGCCGCGGCGTCATCGGCGGCCGTGCGGCGTGATCCTCGGGCTCGGGCACAGCGTCATCCTCCGGTCAGGCCGGAGGATGACCGGGGGATGGCTCACCCGCCAAGGCACTCTGCCAGCGCCACCGCCATGTCCTCGATCAACGCCGGATAGAGCGCGGCCCCCGGCGCGTGGCGGCTGCCCAGCGGGTCAAGCACGCCGTGGCGGGCCGTGTCGCCGAACACCGCCCTCACCCGTGCGCCATCGAATTGCGGCTCGGTGAAGACGCAGGCAATGCCCTCTGCGCGCGCCAGATCGCGCAGCGCCGCGATACGCGCAGGCCCTGGATCGGCGGCATCGCCCAGCGCCAGCGCGCCGGTGGGCACAAGGCCGAACCGCGCCTCGAAATACTGATAGGCGTCGTGATAGACGAGGTAGGGCACGTCGCGCACCGCCGCCAGCCGCGCCGCGACATCCGCCTCCAAAGCATCGAGCTCCGCCGCCGCCTCGGCGGCGTTGGCGGCATAGAGCGCGGCATTGTCGGGGTCGTGCTCGGCCAGTTCTTCGGCAATCACCGCAAGCCATGCGCGGGCATTGGCCGGGTCGAGCCAGGCGTGGGGATCGGCCCCGTCATGGGCGTGATCGTCGTGGGCGTGGTCATCATGTCCTTTCCCGGCGGCGTGGTCGTCATGCCCGTCCTTTTCATGCCCGTCCTTGTCATGCCCGTGGTCGTCATGCCCCTTCCCGGCGGCGTGGTCGTCATGCCCGTGGTCATCATCCGCTTTCGCCGCAAAGCTCAGCCCCTCGCGGAACTCCAGCACCGAAGAGCCGCCCGCGCCCAGCAATTCGATCACATGGGCATCGCCTGCCAGCGTCTTGATCGGGTCTTCAAGCCAGGGCGTCAGCCCCTCGCCGATCCAGAACACCACATCGGCGCGGTCGAGCGCCGCCGCCTCGGACGGGCGCATCGCATAGCCATGCGGCGAGGCCCCCGGCGGCACGATCAGCGCGGGTGCGCCCACCCCCGCCATGACGCGGGCCACCAGCGATTGCACCGGCGCGATATCGGCGGCCACCTGCGGCGCGGCCATGCCGGGCGCGGCACAGCCCAGAGCAAGCCCCAGGGAAAGGATGAAACGGGTCGGCATTCGGGCCTCCATATGTTATTCTATAACAGTTATGCGAGGGTTGATAACCGTTACGATGTAACATATCAAGCCGCGATCGACCGAAGGAGACCATCATGGACCCGCTGGGATTTGCGCCCCACGATCACCGCGATTGCAAACGCGAGGCGATGGCCGCCGCCGAGGCGCATTGCGCACGCCACCGGCTCAACTTTACGCCCGTGCGCCGCCGCGTTCTGGAATTGCTGCTGGGAGGGCACCGCGCGATGGGGGCCTACGAGATCCTCGACACGTTGCGCGACGAAGGCTTGGGCGCGCAACCGCCGGTGGCCTATCGCGCGCTCGATTTCCTTGTGGCCAACGGCTTTGCCCACAAGATCGAGCGGCTCAACGCCTTCATCGCCTGCACCCACCCCGAGACCAGCCATACCCCCGCTTTCCTGATCTGCCGGGGCTGCAATGCCGTGGCCGAGGCCCATGCCGAGCCGGCGCGCGGGATGCTTGGCGCGGCGGCAGAGGCGGCGGGGTTCGAGATCGAACAGGCCGTGGTCGAGGCCATTGGCCGCTGCCCGCGCTGCCGCGCGGAGGCCGCGCCATGCCGCTGATCGAGGCGCAGGGCCTTGGCGTGCGCCTTGGCGGGGTCGAGGTGCTGCACGACGTGTCGATGACCATCGAGCCGGGCGAGATCGTCACCATCGTCGGCCCCAACGGATCGGGCAAATCGACGCTTCTGCGCACCCTCATCGGCGCGCAGCAGCCCACCCGCGGGCGCATCACCCGCGCGCCGGGGCTGCGCATCGGCTATGTGCCGCAACGGCTCCATATCGACCCGACCCTGCCGATGAGCGTGGCGCGGTTTCTCAACCTGCCGCGCCGCCGCCCGGCGGCGGCCCTGCGCGCGGCACTCGACGGCGCGGGCCTGCCCGATCTTGGGCAGAGGCAGATGGCCGACCTCTCGGGCGGGCAGTTTCAGCGCGTGCTGCTGGCGCGCGCCCTGCTGGAGCAGCCCGACCTGCTCATTCTCGACGAGGCGACGCAGGGCCTTGACCAGCCCGGCTCGGCAGCGTTCTACCGCCGCATCGAGGAGGTGCGGCAGGAGATGGGCTGCGCGGTGCTGATGGTCAGCCACGAATTGCATGTGGTGATGAGCGCATCCGATCGCGTGATCTGTCTCAACGGCCATGTCTGTTGCGAGGGCCGCCCCGAGATCGTGGCGCAGGCCAAGGAATATCGCGCCCTTTTTGGCACCGGCACCCACGGCGCGCTGGCGCTTTATCGCCACGAGCATGGCCATAGCCACGACCATGACCACCCCCAGCCCCACGAGGCAGCTGAATAATGCTTGATGATTTCCTGGTGCGCGCAGGGCTGGCGGGGCTGGGCGTGGCGCTGGCCGCCGCCCCCCTTGGCAGCTTCGTGGTGTGGCGGCGCATGGCCTATTTCGGCGACACNNATGGCCTATTTCGGCGATGCCACGGCCCATGCCGCGATCCTCGGCGTGGCGCTGGCGCTTGGCTTTTCGGTATCGGTCTTTGCGGGCGCGCTGGTCATGTCGCTGGTGATGGCCACGGCGGTCTCGACATTGTCGGGGCGCGGCTTTGCGATGGATACGATGCTGGGGGTGATGGCGCATTCGGCGCTTGCCTTCGGCCTTGTCGGCGTGTCGTTCCTCTCGGGCGTGCGGCTCGACCTGATGGCCTATCTTTTCGGCGATATCCTCGCCGTGAGCCGCGCCGATCTGGCGGTGATCTGGGGCGGCGCGGCGCTGGTTCTGGCACTGCTCCTGTGGCGCTGGCAGGCGCTCTTGACGGCGACGCTCAGCCCCGATCTTGCCCATGCCAGCGGCATTGATCCCCGGCGCGAACAGATGGTGCTCACGCTGGCGCTGGCGCTGGTGGTTGCGGTGGCGATCAAGGTGGTGGGCGTGCTGCTGATCGCCGCGCTGCTGATCGTTCCCGCCGCCGCCGCGCGCCCGCTCAGCACCACGCCCGAGCGCATGGCGGTGATCGCAACCCTGATTGCCGCCGCCTCGGCCTTGGGCGGGCTTGGTGCCTCGTTCCGCCTTGATACGCCGACCGGCCCGACGATCGTCTGCGTGGCGGCGCTGATCTTTGCCGGGGTCATGGCCGGCAGCGTTCTGACTAAAATAGTCAGAAATAACGGTTGACTGTTATTGTCGGATTTGTGAGACATATCCGCGCAACCCACCCGGACAAACGGAGCCGCCATGACCCCGATCAAGACCCTTCTCGGCGCAACCGCGCTTATGGCGCTTGCCGCCCCCGCCTTCGCTCAGGAGGTCAACCTTTATTCCAGCCGCCATTACGACAGCGACGACGCGCTCTATACCGCCTTCACCGAGGCGACCGGCATCAAGGTCAACCGCATCGAGGCCGAGGCCAACGAATTGATTCAGCGGATGAAGGCCGAGGGGGCCAACAGCCCGGCGGATGTGTTCATGACCGTGGATGTGGGCAATATCGGACGCGCCGAGGCGGAAGGCCTGCTCCAGCCCTTCGCATCCGACATCATCGAGGCGAATGTGCCCGCCCATTTGCGCCACCCCGACAATCTCTGGACCGGGCTGTCACAGCGCGCGCGGATCATCTTTTACGCGCGTGACCGCGTGGAAAACCCGCCGCAGACCTACGAGGCGCTCGCCGATCCGGCCTATAGGGGCCAAATCTGCATCCGCTCCTCGTCGAATGTCTACAACCAGTCGCTGATGGCCTCGATCATCGAGAACAACGGCGAGGCCGCAGCACGGGATTGGGCCGAGGGCGTTGTCGCCAATATGGCGCGCCCGCCGCAGGGCGGCGATACCGACCAGTTGCGCGGGCTGGTCTCGGGCGAGTGCGACATCGCGGTGGCCAATACCTATTACTTCGCGCGTGGCCTCGCAAGCGAGGTAAGCGGGCTGAGCAGCGGTATCGACGGGATCGGCTGGGTCTGGCCCAATCAGGACGGGCGCGGCGCGCATGTCAACCTCGTGGCAGCGGGCATCGCGGCGCGTGCCCCCAACAAGGCCGAGGCAACCGCGCTGCTGGAATTCCTCGTCGGCGAGGCCGCGCAGAAGCAGTTCGCCGAGGCCAACAACGAATACCCGGTGCTGGCCGGGGTCGCGCCCGACGCGCATGTGACCGCGATGGGCGATTTCAAACCCGATACCGAAACGCCGACCGCGTCTTTCAGGGATCATGTCGTCGCGGCACAGACCATCTTCAACGCGGTCGGTTGGGATTGATGCGGGCCTGATCCGGGCGTGACCGGGCCGAGGGCGGCGAAGATAGCCCCAGGCTGTCAGGGCCAATCGGCGGCAAGCGGCTGAAAATCCTGCGCGACCCCCTCCGAAACGTGCCCGCGGTCGCGCAGGAACAGCCCGCTTCAGTTGAGAAGCACCGCCTCGACCCGGCGATTGGCGTCGCGCCCCTCGGGCGTATCATTGGCCGCGATCGGCGCGAGATAGCCGACGCCATGCGCCTCGATCCGCGCGCCCGCCACCGCGTGATCGGCCATGAGGCGCGCGCGCACCGCCTCGGCGCGCGCGCGTGACAGCGCGATATTTATGTCGAGCGGGCCCACAGTGTCGGTATGGCCCACCAGCGCGATCCGCGCCTCGGGGTTATCGGCGAGAAACGCCGCCAGCGCCACAAGATCGACATGCGGCCCCCGCCCCAGAACCGCCTCGCCCGAGGCAAAATCGAGCCCCGCAAGCACCACATGCCCCGCCTGCCGCAATCGTTCCGCCAGCGTCTCGGCGGGGGCTTGCGGCACCACGGGCACCGGGGCCACAGCCTCGGGCGCGGCCGTCCCCGCAGCCTCTGCCGGGCCGACATGGGTCAGTTGCACATAGCCCCGCTCGCCCGCGCGGCTGACGAACAGCATCACATGCTCTGCCGCCTCGCCCACGCCGCGCCGCGCCAGCAAGTAGCGGTAATCGAAGAGGTTCACGAACATCGCTGGCGCAGGCAGCACCGGCACCGCAAAGCGAAAGACAAAGCCGCCGCACTCCTCTGAGGCGCAGGTGAAAAGCACCTCCCACCCGGCTTTTTGCAGCGCGTCACGCAGCGGGGCCATGCGTGCCAGCGTGCCCTGCCCGCGATCGGGCAGCCGCCACGCCCGGCTGGTGATCTGCCCGTCAAGGCGCAGTCGCGGCACCGCCCCCCCTGCCAGAACGCCCTGCGGCAGATGCACCGTGTCGGCGGGGTGGATCACCTCTGCCGTGCGCTCTGCCCCCTCGGGCAGCGGCAGATCCTGCGCCGAGACCGCCCCGGCAAGCAGCGCCACCACCGCCGCCGCCCGCCCCGCGTGCATCCTAGCGCGCCTGCGCGTGGTATTCGGCGTTGGGCTCCATCCCCGTGGCAGAGGCCACCCGGTTGGACATGTTGAAAAAACCCGTCACATTGGCGATGTCCCAGATATCGCGATCCGTGAATCCATGATCGCGCAGGGCCTGCCGGTCGGCCTCCTCTACGGTGGCGCTGGCCTGCGTCACCTTCGCCGCGAAATCGAGCATCGCGCGCTGCCGTGGCGAGATATCCGCCACGCGGTAATTCATCACCAGCGCCTCGCCCAAGGCCGGATCGCCCGAAAGCGCCCGCACCGTCGCGCCATGGGCCACCTGACAATACCAGCAGCGGTTGATGGAACTGACCACCACGGCGATCATCTCGCGCTCCAGTTTCGTGAGCCCCGAGGGCACCAGCATCAACATGTTGTAAAGCGCGGTAAAGGTGTCGAGTTTCTCGATATCGAAGGCGTGCGCGCGCAACACATTGGGCACGAGACCCAGCTTTTCCTCGCAGATCCTGAAATATCGCGCGGTCGCTTCGGGCAGCGGATCGACCGGCGGCAGGTCAAGCGCGATGGGTTGGTCATTCTTTTGGGTCATGGCTCACTCTTTCTGGCGATAATGATAGGTGCCCGCGATGCGAAAGCCCATCGCGGCATAAAGCGCGTTCGCGCCTGCGTTCTCTTGGGTGCAGATCGCCGCGAGGTGCCGCGCGCCCTGCGCCTCGGCCCAGAGCGCGGCCTGCACCATCATCAGCCGCCCCATCCCCGCGCGCCGGTGCCCGGCACGCACTTCGAGCGCGTGCACCATCGCGATACCGTCATGGATCGCGGCAAAGCCGGCGGCGGCGGGTTGATCCCTCAGCCGCCCCAGAAGCCCGGTTTTAGGGCCTTTCACCCGCGCCATCACCGCCACGCGCGCCGCACCGATCCCGCCCTCGGCCCAGATTTCGCGCATGATTTCAAGCGGCTCCCACACGGCAAAGGTAGAGACACGCGGCGGCATCTCGCCGGTCAGCGCGGCGACCTGTGCCAAATGAAGCGTCACCGGGTCCACCACCTCATAGCCGCGCGCCGCAAGCATCGCGTCAAGCGCGCCCTGACCCGCGCGAAGCTGAAACAGCGGGGTCTGCCCGCGCGCGCGCATCACCGCCTCGGCCCGGTCGATATCCTCGAGCGTCACCGCGCCCGTCACCGTCGCCGCCGACACCCGCTTGCCACCGCCCGCACCATCGCGGATCGTCACCGGGCCAATCACCTCGGTTGCGGCGGGGGGCCATGTTGCCTCGGTCGCCGAATAAAGCGTATGGATATCAGGGGTCATGCCGGGAACATCCCCGCCAGTTCGGCCATTGCCGCATCCACCCGCGCGCCATCGCTCCCCCGGATCACGATATTCGCGCCGTAACAGCCATCGCGGATGAATGGATAAGAGCCGATGGAGAGGTCAGGATACCGCCCCGCAAGATCAGAGAGCGGCGCGGCGATATCGCCCTCGCCGCGCCAGATCTCGTAGCTTTGTGACAAAAGCGGCGCGCCGCCGGTCAGTGTCGGCAGCACCGAGGCCACCATCGCCTCGAATATCTGGGGAACCCCGGCCATCACATGCACGTTCTCGATGGTAAAGCCCGGTGCCGCGCTGATCGGGTTTTCAATAAGCGTCGCGCCCTCGGGGATGCGCGCCATGCGCAGCCGCGCGGCGTTGAGCTCTTGCCCGCGCGCGTCGTAATGCGCGGCCAGGATCGCGCGCGCGTCATCGCGCACGCCGATGGGCCGGCCAAAGGCGCGCGCCACCGCCTCGGCGGTGATGTCGTCATGCGTCGGGCCGATCCCGCCCGAGGTAAACACCACGTCATGCCCCGCGCTCAGCGCCCGCACCGCCGCGACGATCGCGGCCTCGTCGTCATGCACCACGCGCACCTCGCTCAGGTCGATCCCCACGCGGGTGAGTTCGCCCGCGAGATAGTGCATGTTGGCATCGCGCGTCCGCCCCGAGAGGATTTCATCCCCGATGACAAGCATGGCGGCGGTGGGGTTGGGCATAGCACTCTCCTTGCAGCTCAACAAGCGCTGTTATAGGCCCTGCCCACCCGGTTTCCAAGCCCCCCTCCTGCGCACGATATGCCCGCGCTTGCGGGCCGATTCCCGGCGAGAAACCGGCACCGCCACGGCCGCTTGCGGTATCACAATCCGGTCGGTGCCACCGCGCGCCTCTGGCCCTTGCGGGCAAACCGGCGTAGATAAAGCCAAAACCGGGGAAACTGACGAGGCATGACGTGAAACAGACACATCCGGGACGCACCACGCGCGACGGCATCCGCATCCATGAGGCGGCGGATTTCGCCGGGATGCACGCCGCGGGGCGGCTGGCCGCGCAAATCCTCGACGAGATCGCCGAGCATGTCTTTGTCGGCCAGACCACCGGGGCCATCGACAAGCTGATCGAGGACAAGATCACCGCCGCCGGGGCGAAATCGGCCACGATCGGCTACAAGGGCTATCGCCACGCAAGCTGTATCAGCGTCAACCATGTCGTGTGCCACGGCATCCCCGGTGCCCCGATCCCCAAAAGCGGCGGCGAGACGATCTCGCGCGATCTCGAAAAACGCCGCGCCGATGACGTGCTCCGCGATGGCGACATCCTCAATATCGACGTGACGGTGATCGTCGATGGCTGGTTCGGCGATACCAGCCGGATGTATGTGGCAGGCCGCCCCTCGCGCAAGGCCGAGCGGCTGATCGAGGTCACCCATGACGCACTCATGAAGGGGATCGAGGCGGTGCGGCCGGGGGCCACTTTCGGCGATATCGGCCACGCGATTCAGGCCTATGTCGAGGCGCATCGCATGTCGGTGGTGCGCGATTTCTGTGGCCACGGCCTTGGCCGGGTGTTTCACGCGCCGCCCAATGTGCTGCATTACGGGCGCGCGGGGGCGGGGCCGGTGCTGGAAGAGGGCATGTTCTTCACCATCGAGCCGATGGTCAATCTGGGCCGCGCCGACACCGAGGTTCTGGGCGACGAATGGACGGCCGTTACCCGCGACAAATCGCTCTCGGCGCAGTTCGAGCATTCCATCGGGGTGACGGCGCAGGGGGCCGAGATATTCACCCTCTCGCCTTCGGGTCGCTTTCGCCCGCACTTTGGCTGAGTGCGCTGCGCGCGGCAAGCGGATCGGCGCGCATTCCGCGATGATCGCAGAAGTGGATTCCGTTCCCTGCGCAACCGCGCTATGCTGCGCGGGTACAACACAAGATGGAGTGATAACCACCATGACACGCGCAACCATCCTCGGCGGCCTCGCAGGCCTGATGCTCGCAGGCTGCATCGACACCTCGGACAACCGCGAACTGACCGGCGCGGCTATCGGCGCGGGCGTGGGCCTCATCGGGGCCACCGTGTTTGACGCCAACGCCGGATGGACGGTGCTATCGACCCTCGCAGGGGCCGCTGCGGGCACGCTCATTGCGCGCAACACGCGCACCAACGAATGCGCCTATTCCAACGGCGACGGCACCTATCGCACCGTGCCCTGCTGAGGGCACCGATCGCACTGTGCCCTGCTGAGAGTGGCGGGCGCGGGCCTGCCGCGCCCCTACCCCCGCCCGCGATAGGGCGGAACGCCCTGATCGGGCAGCCAGACGCCCTCGGGCGCGGGGCCCGTTTGCCAGAACACGTCGATCGGGATGCCACCGCGCGGATACCAATAACCGCCGATCCGAAGCCATTGCGGCGAAAGGAACTCCACCAGCCGCCGCGCGATGGTGATCGTGCAATCCTCGTGGAACGCGCCGTGATTGCGGAAGCTGGTGAGGTAGAGCTTGAGCGATTTGCTCTCCACCAGCCACGCGCCCGGCACGTAATCAATCACCAGATGCGCGAAATCGGGCTGCCCGGTCATCGGGCAGAGCGAGGTGAACTCGGGCGCGGTAAAGCGCACCGCATAGGTCACGTCGCCTTGCGGATTGGCGACGCGTTCCAGCTCTGCCTCTTCGGGGCTTTGCGGCACCCTTGTTGCGCCGCCCAGCTGCTTCAGACCCTGATAGATGTTCTCGGCCATCGCCCTTCTCCTTTCAAACCCCGCGCCGGTTGCCCCAGAGCGTCACATGAAGCTGCGGCAGCACCCGCGCGGCAAACCACCCGTCCGCCACCACCCGCCCGACCAGCCAGCGCATCCGCTCGTTGATCCCGTCGTGATCGACCACCGCGCTGTCATCCTCGGGCGGGGGCGGCGTGTGGTTGCCGGGTTGGAGCACCAGCGGCAAGTCAGGATACCGCCCCGCCACCTGCCGCGCCCAGAGGTAATCCGCCTCGTCGAAAATGACGATCTTGAGCACAGTCTCCGCCCCCTTGGCCGCAGCCACGCAATCCGCAAACGCGCCCCAATCCACCACCATGCCCGACGACGGCGGCTTGGGGCTGAGCACCAGCATATCAAGACGCGCAAACCAGTCGCGCGCGACCGAGCCTTGGGTTTCCATCGCAAAGCGGTAGCCAAGCGCGCGGCCCGCCTCGATCAGCGGCCCCAGCGGCTGAATCGCCGGGTTGCCGCCCGAGAGTGTCACCAGCAAGGGCCGCCCGCCCGAGAGGCACGCCACCTCCGCCATGATCGCCCCGGCCTGCATCGGCACCCATGTGTGTCGATACTCGGCGTCCACCGCGTGCAGGCTGTCGCACCACGAACAGCGGTAATCGCAACCGCCCGTGCGCACGAAAACCGTGGGCTGCCCAATCAGCGCGCCCTCGCCCTGAATGGTCGGCCCGAAGATTTCCGCGACGCGGATGGGGTCGCTCATGGCCGGTATTCCGCCCATGTCTTGGGCGTCTCGCTCACGCGCACCGCCGCAACCTCGGGCCAGCGCGCGGCGCACCAGTCGTAAAAATGCCTGGCCAGCCGCTCGGCGGTGACGCAAGCGTCGCCCAGAACCTCGTTGAGGTGGCGGTGGTCAAGCTCCTCGTCGATATAGGCCTTGAGCGCGCCCAGGTCGTGATAATCGCGCACAAATCCTGTCTCACCCAGATCCTCGGCGGCCAGTTCCACCACCACGATATAGTTATGCCCATGCAGCCGCGCGCAGGGATGCCCCTCGCGCAGGCCAAACAGTTGATGCGAGGCGGAAAAGTGAAACTCCTTGGTGATCCGATACATTACCGCCCCTCCACCGCCGCGCGCCAGAAATCCGGGTCGTCATATTCCGTTGGGTCCGGAACGCCCGCCAGATGAAACGCCTCGCGCCGCTCCACGCAGGTGCCGCAGCGCCCGCAATGGCGCGCGCCCCCCTTGTAGCATGACCATGTTTCGGCAAAGGGCACCGAGAGGCGCGCGCCATCGCGCACGATATCGGCCTTGGAGCCGTTGACGTAAGGCGTCCAGAGCCGCACATCGGCATAGCCCTCAAGCGCCGCATCCTGCATTACTTGGAACGCCGCGATGAAACCGGGGCGGCAATCGGGGTAGATGAAGTGATCGCCGCCATGCACGGCTGCGGCCACAGCGCCCGCCTTTTGCGCGGCCGCCATGCCGAAGGCCACGGCCAGCATGATCGCGTTGCGGTTGGGAACGATGGTGATCTTCATCGTGCCTTCGGCATAATGCCCGTCCGGCACCGCCACGTCATCCGTGAGCGCCGACCCCGAGAGCGCGGCACCGACGCTGCGCAAATCCACCACCCGATGCGCCACGCCAAGGCGGCGCGCGCAGGCGGCGGCGCTTTCCAGCTCCTTCACATGGCGCTGGCCATAGTCGAACGACAAAAGCGCCACGAGCCTGCGCTCGGCGGCGGCCTTGTGGGCAAGGGTCACGGAATCGAGCCCGCCCGAGCAGATGACGATGGTATCCATATCTCGTGTCCTTGTTTTTTAAAGCGGGTAGGCTGCGACCGCTTGGGGCGGCATCTAAGGCCAGGACGCCGAGGATGCAAGCCGCGCAGTCATTGCGCCGGCCAGCCGCCCTCCACCGGGATCGCGGTGCGGCGATGCCTGCGCCGTCTTTCCCGCCCGATCACTCATTCGCGTCCTCCGCCAGCCTTTCGCGCAGCGCGGTCTTGAGCACCTTGCCGTAATTGTTCTTGGGCAGACTCTCGACCGTAACATAGCGCTTGGGACGCTTGAACCGGGCGATATGGGCGCGGCAATGCGCATCGAGCGCCGCCCGGTCGGCGTTTCCTACGACAAAGGCCACCACCACCTCGCCCCAGTCGGGATCGGGCGCGCCCACCACCGCCACCTCCTCCACGTCCGGATGGGTGAGCAGCACTTCCTCCACCTCGCGCGGATAGATGTTGGTGCCGCCCGAGATGATCATGTCCTTGGCGCGATCCTGAAGCGTGACGTAACCCGCGCCATCCATCCAGCCCAGATCGCCGGTGCGCAACCAACCATCCACCAGCGCCCTGGCGCTCGCTTCCGGATCCTGCCAATAGCCCGGCATCACCAGATCGCCGCGCACGAGGATCTCTCCCACCTCGCCCGAAGGCAGATCGCGGCCCTGATCGTCGGCGATGCGCACCTCCACCGCCGATTGCGCCCGCCCGACCGAGCCCAGCCGCGCACGCCAGTCGGGGTGGCTGCGATCGGCCACCTCCCCGCGCGAGAGCGCGGTGATCGCCATCGGGGCCTCACCCTGCCCGTAGATCTGGATGAAGATCGGGCCGAAATGATCCACTGCCTCGAGGATATCGGCCTGATACATCGGCCCGCCGCCATAGGTGATGCTGCGCAGCCCCTCGCCCGTCTCGCCCGTGGCGCGCGCATGGGCGGTGAGGCGGCGCACCATCGTCGGCGCGGCAAACAGGTGCAGACGCCCATGATGGCGCGCGAGATCAAGGATTTCTCCGGGATCAAAGCCCCCCGAGGCGGGGCAGACATGGCGCGCGCCGCGCAGCACATGAACCAACGCGTAAAGCCCCGCGCCGTGGCTCATCGGTGCAGCATAGAGCGTGGCATCCGCGCCGCTCACCTCGTCCACATCCGCGAGATACGACAGCGACATCACCATCAGCATACGGTGCGTGATCATCACCCCCTTGGGCCGCCCGGTGGTGCCCGAAGTGTAGAACAGCCAGGCCAGATCGCCCGGCGCGCGCGCGGCCGCCGCCACAACCGGCGCGGCGCGGCCCGGCTCTGTCGCGTCGATGCCCTGTTCGCCAAGCGCCGCGATGCGCGGGGCATCGGCCAGCACCTCGCGCGCGCCCGCATTGCCCACGATCCAGGCGGCTTCTGCCGCATGCAGCTTGGCATTGACGGGCACCGCGACCGCCCCGGCATACCAGATCCCGAAAAGCGCATGCAGGTAGTCAGGCGCATTGCCCATGAACAGCGCAACCCGGTCGCCCGGCCCGACCCCCCGCGCCTTGAGCCAGCCCGCAACCTCGCGCGCTGCGCGCTCTAACCCGGCGTAATCAGATACCGCATCGTGCCCCGAAAAAAGCGCCGGGCGGTCGGGCCATGCCACCGCCGCGCGATGCAGCCAAAGAGCAATATTCATCGGCGTCCTCCCTCTTCCTTGCGCCATCAAAGCACCCCTTCGCGCCCGCCGCAATTGCGCAGAACTACGCAAATCGCTTGGAGTGGCCGCCCGCACGCGGCATAACAGGGGCATGACAGGGGGCATGACAAGGGGCATGGCCATCGAAAAACTCGCCTTCGATCACGCGCCGGTGGGGCTTGCGGTGCTGGAGCATCGCATCATCCGCACCTGCAACCGGCAGTTCGCGGCGATTTTCGGCGATGCGCCGGGCGATTACGCGGGCGTGCCGCTGGCGCGGTTCTATCCGTCGATCGAGGATTACCGCCGCATCGGGGCGGATGCGCTCGCCATGATGCGCGAGACCGGGCGCTATGCCGACGAGCGGGTGATGCGGCGCGGCAATGGTGCGCTGTTCTGGTGCCGGGTGCGGGGGCAGTCGCTGACCCCCGAGGCCCCGTTCACGCGCGGGATCTGGTCATTCGCCGATCTCTCGGAAGAGCGGCCCCTCATGGCGCTTACCCGGCGCGAGCGCGAGGTGGCGATCCTCACTTGCCGGGGCCTGACCTCCAAGGAAGTCGGGCTGGAGCTTGGCCTCAGCCATCGCACCGTCGAGGTCTACCGCGCCCGCCTGCTGGAGAAATTCAACGCCCGAAACCTGGCCGAACTGGTCGCCAAACTGTCTGGAATGCCGCTCTGAGCCGGCAAGCCGTGGGGGAAATGGCCGCTTTTCTCGCCTGTCGCCATGCCGTATAAGCGGCGGAAACCAACGCGACGGGTGCGCCGCGCGCGCCATCGCTGTCACCGAGGAACCCAATGCCCAACGAAACGCATGAATCGGACGTGGCCTTTATCAAGGCGCTGGCAGAACTTCTCAACGAGAACGACCTCACCGAATTGTCGGTCAAGCGCGAATACGGGCAGGACGACACGCTCAACGTCCGCGTGAGCCGCAAGCCCGAACCCGCACCCTATGCCGCCCCCGCGCAGGCGGCCCCCGCCCCCGCCCCGGCGGCAGCGTATGCCCCCGCCCCCGAGGCCGCCCCGTCGGAAGACCCCGCAAGCCATCCCGGCGCGGTCACCTCGCCGATGGTGGGCACCGTCTACATGCAGGCAGAGCCCGGCGCTCCGGCCTTTGTCAGCACCGGCCAGCAGGTGGCCGAGGGCGACACGCTCCTGATCATCGAGGCGATGAAGACGATGAACCACATCCCCGCCCCGCGCGCGGGCACCGTCAAGCGCATCCTTGTCGAGGATGGCGCGGCGGTGGAATATGGCGCGCCCCTGATGATCATCGAGTGAGGCGCATATGTTCGACAAGATCCTTGTGGCCAATCGCGGCGAGATCGCGCTTCGGGTGATCCGCGCGGCGCGCGAAATGGGTATCCGCTCGGTCGCCGTGCATTCCACGGCGGATGCCGATGCGATGCACGTGCGCATGGCCGATGAAACCGTCTGTATCGGCCCGCCCGCCTCTTCCGAAAGCTACCTGTCGATCCCCGCGATCATCGCCGCCTGCGAGGTGACCGGCGCGCAGGCGATCCATCCTGGCTATGGCTTTCTCAGCGAGAACGCCAATTTCGTGCAGATTGTCGAGGATCACGACCTGACATTCATCGGCCCCACCGCCGAACATATCCGCATCATGGGCGACAAGATCACCGCCAAGGACACGATGAAGGCGCTTGGCGTGCCCTGCGTGCCCGGATCGGAGGGCGGTATCGCCAATCTCGGCGAGGCGCGCGCGCTTTGTGCCGAGATCGGCTATCCGGTGATCGTCAAGGCCACGGCGGGCGGCGGCGGGCGCGGCATGAAGGTGGCGCAAAACGAGGCCGAAATCGAGCGCGCCTTTCTCACCGCGCGCTCCGAGGCCAAGGCCGCCTTTGGCAATGACGAGGTCTATATCGAGAAATACCTCACCACGCCCCGTCATATCGAGGTGCAGGTCTTCGGCGATGGCAAGGGCTGCGCCGTGCATCTGGCCGAGCGCGACTGCTCGTTGCAGCGCCGCCACCAGAAGGTGCTCGAAGAGGCCCCCGGCCCCTGCATCACCGAGCAAGAGCGCGCGCGGATCGGCAAGATCTGCGCCGAGGCATGCGCCAATATCAACTATCGCGGCGCGGGCACGATCGAATTTCTCTACGAGAAGGGCGAGTTCTTCTTCATCGAGATGAACACGCGCTTGCAGGTCGAACACCCGGTGACAGAGGCGATTTTCGGCATTGATCTGGTGCGCGAGCAGATCCGCGTGGCCGAGGGGCTGCCGATGTCGTTCACGCAAGACGATCTGAAAATCAACGGCCACGCCATCGAGGTGCGCATCAATGCCGAGAAACTGCCCGATTTCGCGCCGCGCCCCGGCACGATCACGCAATTTCACGCCCCCGGCGGACTGGGTGTGCGGATGGATAGCGCGCTTTATGACGGCTATAAAATCCCGCCCCATTACGACAGCCTGATTGCCAAGCTGATCGTCCACGGGGCCGACCGCGACACCGCGCTGCGCCGCCTTGAGCGCGCGCTTGGCGAATTGATCGTGGACGGGGTGGACACCACCGTGCCGCTCTTTCACGCGCTGTTGCAAGAGGACGACATCCGCAGCGGGAATTACAACATCCACTGGCTGGAACGCTGGCTGGAAACCAACCTGCGGGCGTGATGCCGGCCTTCCTGCCCCCCGAAGTGCTGCTGCGCGGCTATGCGGCGGGGGTGTTCCCGATGGCCGAGGGGCGCGACAATCCAGAGGTGTTCTGGGTCGACCCAAAGCGGCGCGGGGTGCTGCCGCTCGATGGCTTTCACCTCTCGCGCAGCCTTGCGCGGCGGATGCGGCGGGGGGGCTATCGCGCCAGCCTCAACGCCGATTTCGAGGCTGTGCTCGACGCTTGCGCCGACCGGGCCGAGACCTGGATCAGCGCGCCCATCCGCGACGCCTATATCGCGCTGCACGCGCGCGGGCACGCGCATTCGATCGAGATATGGGAGGAGGGGGCGCTTGCGGGCGGGGTCTATGGCGTCACGCTGGGGCGGGCGTTTTTCGGCGAAAGCATGGTCTCGCGGCGCACCGACGGCTCCAAACGGGCACTGGCGCATCTGGTGGATCACCTGCGGCGCTGCGGCTATACCCTTTTCGACACGCAGTTCCTCACCGATCATCTGGCGCGGCTCGGGGCGGTGGAAATATCGCGCGCCGCCTATCGTGCGCGCCTTGCCACGGCGCTTGGGGGCGAGGCCGACATCACCGCGCTGCCGCTCGACGCGGACCCGGTTCAGGTGGTGCAGCGGATGACCCAGACATCATAGCGCGAATGCTCCAGCGCGTTGAGCGCGGGCGACGAGGCCAGCATCCAGCCATCGAACCACAGCTTGCCGCCGTCTCCCTCGCGGATGGTGACATGGGCATAGGCGTCGCCCGCCGGGTTGCCCTCGGGATAGCGGCACTCGCCCAGTGTCACCCGCAACGACCCAAGATCGGCCGATCCGCCATTGGCCAGTTCCAGATCGTGCAATTCGGTGGTGATCCGGTCAAGCCCGCGCAGCACCGCGCCGCTGCCGGTCGCGGCCTGTTCCTGCGCGCCCGCGCCGCCACAGGCCAGCATCAGCGCGCAAAAACCCGCCGCCGCGCGTGTCATTCCTCACTGCCCGAGACGAATTTCATCAACAGCGATACAAGGCTGACCGAGCCTTGGGTAAATTCGATCTCGTCGCCCGGCGCGAAATGAAACGGCGATCCGCCGGGCATGATCTCGACGTAATTGCCGCCCAAGAGCCCCTCGGACGAAATAGCAACGGCGCTGTCATCGGGCACGTTCACGCCATCGCGCACGGTAAACACCGCCTTGGCGCGATAGGTCTCGGGATCGAGCCGCAATTCGGTGACCCGGCCCACCTTGACGCCGGCAACGCGCACATCGGTGCCGACGCTCACCCCATCGGCGCTGCGAAAGCTGGCGCTGAGGGCATATTCCGCGCCGCCCCCCGTTAACCCCGTGGTCTTGCCGGCATAGGCGACAAAGCCCACCGCCACGGCGAGGACCAGCGCACCTACCAGCACTTCGGTCTTGTTCTCGGACATCAAAACAGCCCCTATTCCGGCACCCAGGCATCATAATCGCGCCGCACGACCGGCTCGGGGCGGCGAATCGACCCACTTGGCACATAGGCGAGCGGCGTGCCGGTCAGGTTTTCCTGATGCGGTTTTTCCCACGGCTTGTGTGGCAGCGGCGCATCGCTCGGCGTCTCGTCAAAGGTGTGGTGCAGCCAGCCATGCCAATCCGGGCTTACCCGGCTGGCCTCGGCCTCGCCGTTGAAGATCACCCAGCGCCGCTTGCCGTCGCGCGAGCGGTAAAAGATGTTGCCCTGCGCGTCCTCGCCCACCTTCACGCCATTGCGCCAGGTATGAAACTGGGTGTTGAGCGTCTGCCCGTTCCACCAAGTCACGGCGCGCAACAGCGTGTTAATGATACCCATCAGAGCCTCCGGCGTTATCCTGTTTCGATATGGCGGATTTGGCGGCAAAGGTCCAGTGCCGCGTCACGCCCCCACCATCCCCATGATCGCATAGGTCCGGCGCAGGATCGGCCCGGCGATGGCGCGCGCGCGCGTGGCACCATCGGCCAACACGCGGTCGATCTCGGCCTCGTCCTGCATCAGGCGCTTCATCTCGGTGGAAATCGGCGCAAGGCGCGCCACCGCCAGATCGGCGAGCTTCGGCTTGAACTCGGAAAACGCCATGCCGCCCGCCTCGGCCATGACCTGCTCGACGCTCATATCCGCAAGGGCCGCGTAGATATTGACCAGATTGCGCGCCTCGGGCCGCGCCTCCAGCCCCGCCAGGTCCGAGGGCAGCGGCTCGGGGTCGGTCTTGGCCTTGCGGATCTTGCGGGCAATCGTGTCGGCGTCGTCGGTCAGGTTGATCCGGCTCATATCCGAGGGATCGGATTTCGACATCTTCTTGCTGCCATCGCGAAGGCTCATCACCCGCGTCGCCGCCCCCTCGATCACCGGCTCGGGCAGCGGAAAGAACTCCACGCCGTAATCGTGGTTGAACTTGGCGGCAATGTCGCGCGCAAGCTCGATATGCTGTTTTTGGTCCTCGCCCACCGGCACATGGGTGGCGTGATAGGCCAGAATATCGGCGGCCATCAGCGCGGGATAGGCGAAGAGGCCCAGCGAGGCGTTCTGCGCATTCTTGCCGGCCTTGTCCTTGAACTGCGTCATGCGCTGCATCCAGCCCATGCGCGCCACGCAGTTGAACACCCAGGCGAGCTGGCTGTGCTCGGCCACTTGTGACTGATTGAAAAGGATCGAACGCGCGGGATCAAGCCCCGAGGCGATGAAGCCCGCGGCCAGCTCGCGCGTGGCGCGGGCGAGATCGGCGGGCTCCTGCCAGACGGTGACGGCGTGCAGGTCCACCATGCAATAGATCGTCTCTATGCCCTGCTCCTGCGCCTCGGCAAAACGCTTGAGCGCGCCAAGGTAATTGCCCAGATGCAGGTTGCCCGAGGGCTGGATTCCCGAAAAGACGCGCGGGCTAAAGGCCGCCTCGGTCATAGGCTCACTCCGTGGTGGATTTCTCTGCCCGCCTCGCTTACCCATGCCGTCATGCCCCGTCAAGGAGAGCGGCCATGCGCGACGACCCAAGCCCCCTCAACCCGATCCCGCCGGTGGTGCTGGTGCTGTTTCTGGTGATCGTCGGCGTCGAGGCGGCGTTCTCGCTTGGGGCGCGCGGCCTTGTCGGCGGCGCGGAGGCCGTCGGCTGGCGTATGGCGGCGATCGAGGAATACGGCTTTCACGGCGCGATCCTGCGCTGGATGGTCGAGACCGGGCAATTCCCGACCGACCACCTGCGCCGCCTCGTCACCTATGCCTTTGTGCATGGCAGTTTCACCCATGCGCTCTTTGCCGGAGTGCTGCTGCTGGCGCTGGGCAAGTTTCTGGGCGAGGTGTTCCGCCACTGGGCGGTGCTGGTGATCTTTGCCACCGCGACCGTGGCCGGCGCGCTGATCTATGCCACGCTTGCGGGAGACCAACCCTGGCTCATCGGCGCGTTTCCCGGCGTTTACGGGATGATCGGCGGCTTTACCTATGTGATGTGGCTCAAGCTGGGGCAGATGGGCGCGAACCAGGCCCGCGCCTTTACCCTCATCGGCGTGCTGATGGCGCTGCAACTGGTGTTCGCGCTGCTGTTCGGCGGATCGCCCACATGGCTTGCCGATGTGGGCGGCTTTGTTGCCGGATTTGCCGTGTCGATCCCGGTCAGCCCCGGCGGCCTCTCGCGCCTGCGCGCGCGGCTGCGGCGCGATTGAGGGGTGCGGGCGTGGTGCCTGCCATGTGCATTGCGGGGCGTTTGGGTGAAGGCGTTGAGGGGCTGTTGCTGCCATTCGATATGATGCGATAAGGCGCGCGATCGCCCGACCGCGGGTGGGCGCTGCAACGGTTGTGGCGGGCGCTTTATGGCGCAAAATACTTGAACAATTGTTCGGGTGTGCCACCTCTCAGAAGCGCCCGCCCGTCCGGGCGGTCGGGCGCTCGCGCGGCGGCGCGCAAGCNNGGGCGGTCGGGCGCTCGCGCGGCGGGCTTCGCCCTTGATTCCGCGCGGGGGACGGGAGGCGACGGGCGGCTCAAGACCCACCCCAACCTCAAAATCCCTACCGCAATCGGCAGCACTGCCCCGCAAACCCGGCCGTCATATCAACGCCCCCTGTCGTCAGGCACCCCCCTCAGCGCCGGAACCGCGCGCGCATCTCCTGCACCCGGAACGCGCCCAGCGCCTGCCCGATGAGCCCGTAGCCTACCACCCCGACCCCCACCAGAAGCGCCAGCGCCAGCCAGCGCCAGCCGCCCATCGCCAGCACCGGCCCCAGCACCACGCCGGCACCCCAGAGCACCGCCCCCATCAGCGCTGATGCCAGCACGATCCGCCACAGCCTGCGGTGGAACTGTGCGTCAAACCGCGCCACCTCGCCAAACCGGCGCGCGCCGCGTGCCAGTTGCCACACCATCACCCAGGCCGCCACCGTGGTGGCCAGCGCCGCCGCGATCCAGCCCATCGCCGCCGCCAGCCCAAAGGCCAGCCCGGCGTTGACGATCATCGCCACCACCGCGTAACGGAACGGGCTGCGCGTGTCCTCGCGCGCGAAAAACACCGGCTGCATGATCTTTTGCAGCACGAAGGCGGGCAGGCCCAGCCCGTAGACCGCCACCGCCAGCGCCGTGGCCGCGCTGTCATCCGCACCAAAGGCCCCGCGCTCGAACAGCACGGCCACCAGCGGCAGCGGGATCACCATCAGCGCCACAGCGCAGGGCACCGTCAGCGCCAGCGCCACCTCGCCGCCGCGCGAAAGCGCCATACGCGCGCCGCTGTCATCGCCCGCCTTGAGCCTGCGCGCCAGATCGGGCAAAAGCACGATCCCCACCGCGATCCCCACCACGCCCAGAGGCAGTTGATAGAGCCGGTCGGCGGAGTAAAGCCAGCTCACCGCCTTGTCATATTGCGACGCCACCAACTGGCCAACCACGAGGTTGATCTGCACCACCCCGCCCGCCAGCGCCGCGGGCAGCGCGATACGCACAAGCTGCGCCATCTCGGGCGTCCAGCGCGGGCGCACCAGCCGCAGCCCCAGCCCCGCGCGCCGCGCGGCGAACCAGACAAGCACCAGTTGCGCCGCCCCCGCCAGCGGCACCGACCAGACCAGCGCCTCGACCACCGGCCCGCCCTTCCACGCCGCCAGCGCCATCGCGCCCATCATGATCGTGTTGAGCAGGACCGGCGCCGCCGCCGCCGCCGCAAACCGCCCCGCCGCGTTGAGCACCCCGGAAAAAAGCGCCACCAGCGAGATGAAGAAGATATAGGGGAACGCGATGCGCCCATACTCCACCGCCAGGCCAAAGCGCGCGTCGCCCGAAAACCCCTCGGCGGTAAGCCAGACCAGCCCCGGCATGAACACCATGCCCAAGCCCGTCAGGATCAGCAGCACGAAGCCCAGCCCCGACAGCGCCCGGCTGGCAAAGCCGAGCGCATCGCCGCCCCCCTCCAGCCGCTTGGCAAACATCGGCACGAAAGCCGCGTTGAACGCGCCCTCGGCAAAGAAACGGCGGAACATGTTGGGCAGGCGGAACGCCGCGACAAAGGCATCCATCAGCACGCCGGGGCCAACGAGGCTTGCCAGCATGACATCGCGGCCAAATCCGAGCACACGGCTCAGAAGCGTCCAGCCACTGACCGTCAGGATACCGGAGAGCAGGCGGACAGGTCGCATCTTGGGGCCTTCGGGCTGTGATCGCGCCGGTCTAGCCCATCGCAGGCGCGGCGAAAAGAGGGCTTGGGCGAGAGGCGGGAGGTGGGGGTGGGGACGGGGCGCGACATCTGGCCCGTTGCTGCCATTCGCCCCCTGTCCCCCGCGAGGCTCTGCACATCATCCCCCCCCCTCCCCGTCACACCCCCAGATAACGGTCGGCCACGCTGCGATCGGCGCGCAGCGCCCCGGCCTCCATTACCGGCCCCATGCGCCCGGTCTCGATAAAGGCCACCCGGTCGGCCACCGGCAGCACCGCATCCAGCCGCTGCTCCACCAGCAGCACCGCCACCCCTTGGGCGCGCTTGGCCGCCACCACCTCGCGGATCGCGGCGATCATCGAGGGCTGCAAGCCCTCGGTCGGCTCGTCGAGCAACAGCACGCGCGGCCGCAGGCACAGCGCGCGCGCCAGCGCCAGCATCTGTTGCTCGCCGCCCGACAGCGTCTCGGCCCGCTGCCCGAGCCGCGCGGCAAGGCGCGGGAAAAGCCCCAGCACCTCGTCGCGCAGCGCATCGTCTCCGCCCCCCGCCATCAGCCCGATTTCGAGGTTTTCCGCCACGCTCAGCCCGGCAAAAAGCCGCCGCCCCTGCGGCACATAGCCAAGCCCCGCCGCCGCCATCCCGTGCGCGGGCAGCCGGTCAAGCCGCGCCCCCCCCAGCGTGATCGCTCCCGCACCCACCGGCACCAGCCCCATGATCGCGCGCAAGAGCGTCGTCTTGCCCGCGCCATTGCGCCCCATCAGGCACAGGATTTCGCCCGCCTCCAGCACCAGCGACACCCCGTGCAGCACCGCCACCCGGCCATATCCCGCCTGCACCTCATCCAGCCGCAGCATCGCCCGCGCCTCCCAGATAGGCCGCCTGCACGGCCCGATTGGCGTGGATCTCGGCGGGCGTGCCCTCGGCCAGAACGCGGCCCGCCTCCATCACCGTGATCCGCTCCGCGAGCGCCATCACCACATCCATGTTGTGCTCGATGAGCAGGATCGTCACCTCTCCCGCCAGATCGCGCACCAGCCGGGCAAAGCCCTCGATCTCGCCCTCGGCAAGGCCCTGCGTCGGCTCGTCGAGGATGAGCAGGCGCGGGCGCTGCGCGATGCCCATCGCGATCTCCAGCAGCCGCTGATGCCCATAGGCCAGATCGCCCGCCACCTGCCCGGCCCGATCGCCCAGCCCCACCCGGCCAAGCGCCGCCGCCACCGCCTCTGCCAGCGCCGCGCCGCGCACCCGCCGCCGGGCCGCGAGCGCCACGTTCTCGGCCACCGACAGCCCCGCGAAAACCGAGGTGATCTGGAACGTATAGGCCATCCCCAGCCGCATCCGCCGATGCGCGGGCAGGCGGGTGATGTCGCGCCCCTCGAAGATCACCCGCCCGCGCGAGGGCGCGATGCGCCCCGCGATCATGCCCACCAGCGTGGTCTTGCCCGCGCCATTGGGGCCGATGAGGGCGCGCACCTCGCCCTTGGCAAGATCAAGATCGACGGCATCGACGGCGCGCAGCCCGGCGAAATCGCGGCCCAGCCCGCGCAGTTGCAACAGCGCCGTCATGGCAAGCCCCGCCACAGCCTGCGCCGCACCTCTCCCATGATCCCCTGCGGGGCAAACAGCGTGAGCACCACCAGCGCCACACCGGCGATCAGCATATGGGCGCTGGTCACCCCCGAGGCGAGATCAATCAGGTAGAACATGAAGAGCGCGCCGATGAACGGCCCCAGCACCGTGCCCGCCCCCCCCAGCAGAACCCACAAAAGCGGCAGGATCGAATATTGCGCTTCGGCGAAACTCGCGCCGACATAGCCGAAGAGGATCGCATAGCCCGCCCCCGCCGCGCCCGAGATCGCCCCCGAAAGCACCATCGCCACCCACTTGGTCGCCTGCGTATCATAGCCCAGCATCCGCACCCGCTCCTCGTTCTCTCGGATCGCCACCAGCACCCGGCCAAAGGGCGCGCGCACCAGCGCGAGGCTCACCAGCAGGCAGACCGAGAAGAGCGCCAGCGCCGCGAGATAGCGCGCATCCGGCGTGCTCAGATCCACGCTGCCCAGCATCCGCCCCGCCTGCGGCAAAACGAAACCCTCGTCGCCGCCCGTGATCTCGCTGAAATGGAGAATGGCAAGATAGCCCGCCTGCGCAAACATCAGCGTCACGATCATGAAACCCACGCCGACGGTGCGCAGCGCCAGAAGCGCCAGCGCCGCCGCCACCCCCGCCGCCACAACCACGCCCACAACAAACGCGCCCGCCGCGCCCAGCCCGCCATGCTGCACCATCAGCCCCGCGCCATACATGCCTGCGGCGAAAAACAGCGCATGGCCAAGGCTCAGCAACCCGGCATAGCCGAACAACAGGTTGTAACCCACGCCATAGCTTGCCAGCACCATCACCCGCGCGAGATTGCCGTGGTGATAGGCGGGCAGCACGAAATGCAGCGCCAACAGCCCCGCCAGCAGCCCCAGATGCAGCGCCAGCGCCCTCATGCCGGCCGCGACCCAAAGAGGCCCTGCGGGCGGAACACCAGCACCAGCGCCACCATCAGCGTGGCGACGATCTTGGCCAGCGTCGGCGAGAAGAACACCGAGATGATCCCGTCCGACAGCCCGATCAGCACCGCCGCCAGCAACGTGCCGGGCAGGCTGCCAAGCCCGCCGATGATGACCACCACAAAGGACAGAAGCAACGGATCGCCCCCCATCAGGTAATGCGCCTGCCGGATCGGCACGATCAGCACCGCCGCCAGCGCCGCCAGCCCCGCACCCAGCCCGAAGGTGAGCGCATAGACCTTTGCCACGGGGATGCCGAACGCCGTGGCCATCTCGCGGTCGGCCTGCGTCGCGCGCAGCACCAGCCCCGCCCGCGTGCGCGCCAGAAACAGCCACAGCCCCGCCACCATCGCCATCGCCGCGCCGATCACGGCAAGCTTGTAGGTGGTGGTCCCGAACCCCCAGGGCCAGATCACTTGCCAGCCCTCCGCCCCCCGCTCGATCCACGGCAGCGCGATGCGCGCATTGAACGGCGCAACCACGGGCCGCGCCTCCGGGCCATAGGTCATCAAGGTGACCTGCTCGATGATGTAGAGCAGCCCGATCGTGGCCACGATGGTGCGCTCGGGGTCATGCGCCAGCCGCCGCAACACCGCCGCATCCGCCGCGGCCGCCAGCGCCCCCACCATCAGCGGCGCGGCGATCAGCGCCGCGCCAAAGCCCCAGGCCGGGTGCCCGCCAATGGCCTGCGCGATCCACCAGGCCAGCACCGCGCCCAGCATGAAAAACGCGCCATGCGCGATGTTGACCACCCGCATCACGCCAAAGACAAGGCTCAGCCCCGACGCGGTCAGCGCCAGCACCGCCGCCGTCACCGCCCCTTCGATGAGCGCGAGCGTGAGGTGGGGGCCAAACTCCATCAGCGCCGCGCCCCGGTCATGCAGGAACGGCTCATTGCGGCACGAACTCCACCCCGCCCATGAGGATGCGCCGGTCATCGGTCAGCGTCACGATCTGCCCGTGCTTGCGCTCCAGCGCGCGCGCCACCACCTCGTTGCGCGGCTCCCATTTATAGGCCTGGTCCTCGCGCACCGGCACCCATGTCAGCCGCCCGCCCTTGCGCCAGGGATCGAGCGCGATACCGTCCTCATAGCCCGCGCCGCGCGCGCTCACCACGGCGGTGGAATGCTCCAGCCGAAAGGCGTTGTCGGCATTGGCCACGGCGCGGTGCAGATCAAGCGTCTTGAACCGCTCTTCTTTCAGCCGGTCCTCCATGTCGCGCGCCCAGTGCCAGCACAGGCCGCGCGGCTTCAGCCCCATATTGACCTTGGTGTTGTGGATGATCGGCGGGTCCGTGATCTGGTATTGCAGCGCCAGCCGGTGCGTATGCGCGTAGCTGATGCGCGCCGCGCGCTGCGCCTCTTCGCGGTCCACCTCCGGCCCGAGCGCCGCGATGGCAGAGGCAAGGCGCGACACCTCGTCGGGCTGGCCGGGCGGCGGCGGCGCGCCGCAGGCCGCCAGCGCCAGAAGCGCCAGCGCCCGGATCATGCGCAAGACCGTCACCGCCACCGCGCCTTCCCTCGTCAGAACGGCTGAGCCGTGTAATCCACCATATCGGGATAGAGCGTATCCTCGATCGAGGTGCGATGCACGCGGACAAGCCGCCCGCCCTCGACCCGGCTGATATTCTGATGCCCGAACACCTGATGCGTGCGCCCGTTGAAGCGCTTGGCACCCTGCGGATGGGCAAGGCTCTCGGGGATGTCCTCCATCGCCTCCACCGCCTCGATCAGCGCGGCGCGATGCTGCGGCCCGGCATAGCCCGCCGCCTCCATCCCCGCCTTGATGATATGAAGCGTCTCCCAGCAGCCGAACATATGGCCATAGGTCGAGACATCCGCCGGATCATTCACCGACGCGCCGCGCGCATCCACGCCCACGGCGGCGCGATAGGCGGCCTCGTGCGCGCTCTGGTCGGGTTGCGCGTCGCGGCACATGCCCTCCCAGAAATAGCTGCCTTCGAGGAATTCAAGGCCGGGGCTGTCGATGGCCACCGCCTCCAGACTGTCGATAAAGCCGAAAAGCTGCGGCCCCTGCCCGCCGAAGAACTCGCCCAGCTCCTTGACAAAGGTCAGCACGGCAGGCCCGACCATGACGTGATAGAGCACCTCGGTGTCGCGCGGGATCTGCGGGAAATAGCGGGTAAAGGATGTCTCGGTCGGCGGAATCGCGATCTTTGCCAGGATCTCGCCACCCTGCGCCTCGATCGCGGGGCCAAGCGCGTCGCGATGATCATAGCCGAAACCGTAATCGGGAAAGATCATCGTGACCTTGCGGCCAAGGGTTCCGGTCATGAACGGGGCCACCGAGATGACCTGGCTGAGCACATCCGTGATGCCGGGCTGCAACGTATAGCGGTTGAGCTTGCCAGAAGAGACATGCGTGCCCTCCGACACCACGAAATACGGCAGTTTCAACTCGCCCGCGCGCGGGGCAGAGCCCATCACCACATGGCTGAACAGCGTGCCGAACCCCACGTCAACGCCGTGCTGGTTGGCGAATTTCTCGACCACCTCGGCGCCGCGCTTGGGATCGGTGCCGTCATCCTCGGCCACGATCTCAACGGGCCGCCCGTTGATGCCGCCACCCTCGTTGATGAGCCGCACCGCCGCCTCGGTCGCACGCCCATACCAGCGCCCATAGGCGGCACCGATGCCGGTGCGGTGCTGCTGAAACCCGATGCGGATGGGGGCTGCGCTCTGCGCATGGGTGTAGCGCGCCCACAAGGGCAGGCTCGCGGCGGCGGCCCCGGCGGCCAGCGTGCGAAGCGCGCCGCGCCGCGTGGGGGTGAGGGGGGTCTT
>DISF01000076.1 GCA_002421985.1 Roseovarius sp. UBA6217
CCATACTACCTTCCGGGATGTGACGCATCCATACATGGTGACGATCGTCATCAGGCGGCAGCTTGAAGTTGCTTGATCCCGTCTTTGAACTCAACCCCCTGGATGACTTCGGGTATGCGAGGTAGACTGGAATCATGGTGAGGGGGCCTGCCTTGAAAACCGGAACTTCGGGCGTCGATAACCGACAAACACCTTCTTTCAAAAGCTTACGCTACCCTCACCACACCTTCATGAATAATTCGGGCTAGGCGCGTGAGGCCCTTACGCCGCCGTAGGGTGCCCAGCTTCCGGCTTCGAGGAAGCCTGCATCGACAGGCATCGACACGCCCGTGACTGCGGAGGCGGCGTCTGACAAAAGGAAGGCGGCGACGGCGGCGACCTCCTCGGATTCAACCATTCGGCCGAGCGCAGTGTTGGCCGCCAGCAGCGCCGGATCCCGGCGACCTATGTCAATCTGCGCCTGAAGCGCGGGTGTCCGCGTGTAGCCCGGTTCGATCGCGTTGACGCGAATGCCACTGCGTCCCCATTCTCCGGCCAATCCCCAGACAAGATTGGTGACTGCGGCCTTTGCCGGTCCGTAGGCGTGCAGCGGCGTACCGCGCCGCGCCGTCACGGAACTGACCGCAACGAGGCTGCCTTTTCCGCGTGGGATCATATGTGACGCGAGTTCGCGCAGCGACAGGTAGGTGCCGCGTTGGTTCACGGCATAAACCCGATCGTAAACCTCCATCGACAAATACTCCGGCGCATCCGGGCTCTGAACGATTCCGGCAGAGGTGATCGCACCGGAGATCGGACCTGTCTCGGCTTCCACGGATCGCACCGCATTGGAGATACTCGCCTCCTCCGTGACATCCGTGGCAACGGCGAAGCCCCCAATTTCATGTGCAACGGTTTCTGCCGCCGCCGCATCGCAGTCGAGAATTGCCACCCGGGCTCCCCGCCCTGCCAGGTATCTCGCGCAAGCCTCCCCAATTCCGCTGGCGCCGCCAGTGATTGCGATGACCTGTCCGTCAAAACACGTCGTCATCCGAATGCTCTCTCTGCGCTCGGCGGCTTCTCCCTGCCGGGCCTCCGCCAAACACTGAGAGAAAGTGAAGTGTGAGTCAAGCGTCACCTTTTGACTAAGCCCATGCAATCCGCTAGTTTCGCATCACCACTCAGGGGGGGAAGCACATGAACCCGACGGTTGCCGAACGGCTGGCCGATTTCACAAGCACACTGAACGAAACCGACCTGCCGGAGGCTGTGATCGCCAAGGCGAGAACCTGTCTGTTGAACGGTTTGGGCATCGCCTATGTGGGACTGGACACGCCCTATCATCCCGTCGCGGCGGCTGCGGCCCGGGCCATGTATGGCAACGCATACGACGCCACCCTGCTGCCGACGGGCGAGCGCAGTTCCGTCTCGGGCGCGATCCTGACCAATGGGGCGCTGTTTCACGGTCGTGCACAGGAAGACACCTGCGGCGCAGCCCACCTCGGCGCCGTCGTCATTCCGCTGCTGATCGCCCTCGTCGAATCTGGCCGGGCACCTGCCGGGCGGATCATTCCCGCGTTGGTCGCCGGCTACGAGGCGGGTGGGCTATTTGAGGATCTGCTTGCCGGTAAAACGACACCGCGCGGATTTCGCGCCACCACGCTCTTTGGCGTGACCGCCGCTGCGGCGGCCTCCTCGCGGCTGTTGGGCCTATCTGCTGACCAGACAGCCGCAGCGTTGAACAATGCGGTGTCCCTCTCCGGCGGGCTGCTTCAGTCCTTTGTCGAAGGCACCGACGAGTGGCGCTACCAGGTCGGAACGACGGCTCAGCTCGGTTGGACTGCAACGGAATTGGCACGTGCAGGTTCGGTCAGCTCCCGCGCCGCATTCGAAGGTGAAAAAGGCCTGGCCTCCGCCTTCGCGGAGACCCCCCTCGACGACAAGGCCATCGGAGAAAAGCTGGGTCGCGACTGGCAGACCCTGCGCGTTGCCTTCAAGCCCTTCCCTGTCTGCGCCTTCAACCAGACTCCGGTGACGGCGGCCCTGAAACTGCGCGACCAGGTCGCCCCGGACCGGATCAGGGCCGTCGCGGTGAAAATGAACCCCTACGAGTGCGGCTACGCGGGGATGGACAGCACCGGTCCGTTCACCTCGATCTCGGGCACGCTGATGAGCATTCCGTTCTGCATCGCTCTGACGCTCGTGCGCGGAACGCCAACGATGCGGAACATGACCACCTATGACGATCCCGAGGTCAACGCTCTGGAAAAGCGGATCGTCCTGTCGGCGGACCCGGAAATCCCGGTGTTGAGCTGCCGAATCCGCGTGACCCTCGATGACGATACGCTGCTGGATCTCGATTGCCCCATGACCCCGGCCGATTACGCCTATGACTTTGGAGAAATGGCCCGCCGATTGAAGGTTCTCGCCTCCGGCGAAGGGCTCGATCCAAGCGCCATCGACAGGCTCGCATCATTCTGTGCCGATCCCGATCACGTGCCCTTGGCTCAGGTGTTTCAGGTTTTCCACGGCGGTTGACTGCCGCGACACACAAGCGCAATCAAGCACTGACACCCGCTCTGAAACGCCCCGCGCCCCTTTGGGGCACGGGTGAGTGCTGTTTCGGCGCGTTGTCAGTGCACCGCCGCATACATGAGCTTTTCCTCGGTCGCATCAAGCGGCGAAAATTCCTCGACAATTCGCCCTTGCCGGGCGACAAGTATCCGATCGGAAAGCTGCATCACCTCGGGCAGATAGGATGAGATCACCACCACCGCCTTGCCCTCATCGGCCAGCCGCTCGATCATATGGTGAATCTCGGCGATGGCCCCCACATCCACACCGCGGGTCGGCTCGTCGAAGATGATCAGGTCCGGATCCTGGATCAGAGACTTGGCGATCACCACCTTTTGCTGATTGCCACCTGACAATTCGATCACCTTGGCATCGTTCGTCACCGAGCGGATATTGAGAGATTTCGCCCAGTCCTTGCCGATCTCGTCGACTTGCTTGCGCCTGATCCAGAACGCCTTCCAGCCGGCCTTGGCCGACCAACCGATAAATATGTTGGCCTTGATCGACATCGTCTCAAAGAACCCTTCGACCTTGCGGTCCTCGGTAATGTAGGCAACCCGGTGCCGCAGACTCTGGGCCGGCACGCGATAGCGCACCCGCTTGCCGTGAATGAAAACCTCGCCGCCGTTGAGATAGTTCCGCTTCAGCGCCCCGGCCACCACCTTGAAGGTCTCGGTCCGGCCGGACCCGACGAGGCCGAACACCCCGGTGACCTGACCGGCGAACACGGAAAGGGAATTGTTGCGCACCGCATTAGCCATCCGAAGGTTGCTGACCTGAAGCACTCGCTCGCCCGACCGGCGCACGGTTTTCTTCCTGGTGCCGTAAAGCTCCTCCGACAGGCTGCGACCGACCATCGCCTGAACGATGGAATCACGGTCGAAATTGGTGGTCCGGTCCGTCACCACATGCTTGCCGTCGCGCAGGATCGTAATGCGGTCGGAAATCGCCAGAGCCTCTTCCAGGGCGTGACTGATGAAAATGACCGCGACACCGCGTTTCTGTAACGTTTTCACCAGATCGAAGAAATGCCTTTTTTCCTCCGGCGTGAGCGTGGCCGTGGGTTCGTCGAATACGATGATACGAGCCTCGGACAGCATCGCCCGGGCGATCTCGATCATCTGTTTCTTGGCGGCACCCAATGTTTGCACCAACGCCGTCGGATCCACCTGGAAGTTCAGAGCCTGCATGAATTGCTGGGCGGCGATATTGATCCCGCGCAGCCGGTTGAAGAACCGTTCGTTCCCCATGAAGAGGTTTTGCGCCACGGTCATTGACGGCACCAGGCTGGTTTCCTGGAACACCATCGCGATCCCGGCTTGCAGCGCCTCGGCCGGCGTGTCGATCCGCACCGGTTCGCCATCGAGCAGAATCTCGCCGCTGCTGGGCTCCACCACGCCGACGATCATTTTGGTCAAGGTCGATTTGCCGGCACCGTTCTCGCCCAGAAGCGCATGAACCTCGCCAGGGAAAAGCGTGAAATTGATATCTTCGACTGCGGCGACCCGAGCGTAATACTTGGTCAGCCCCTTCATTTCCAGAACCGGCGTCATACGTATTCTCCCCCGATGGCATTGGCCCTGCGGATCGTCCCGGCATCAAGCTGCAAGAGCCGCCCCGCCCCTTTCGACAGTGCCAGGACCTCTTCGCCACGCTCCAGAACGGTGACGATGCCGTGATTTTCGCCGCCAACGCGGCTGTGGACTGACATGACGGGAACCCGCTGCGCATCAAATCGCACCGCCAGCCCATAGGAACGCGGCGGTGCCCAAGGCTTGAGAATACCCATCTGTTTCACCCCGCCGCTCAGGAGCGGTTCAAGAAAATCCTTGCCCGAGCTATAGGCCGGAGAAATCCAGTAATCGGGGTCCACCGTGGCAATCATCTCGCGCCGAAAATCGGTTTCGTTCAGCACGAATTCCACGATCTGCATCCGCGCAGCAAACATGGCCAACCAGAAGCCGCCATCGGCCGTGGGGGTTATCCGCGCCGGGTAACCCGGCATCTCGCCCATCGAGCCCTTGCCCACCCGGCGCAGCCTGTGGTGCCAGCTTTCGGAAACAAGTATGCACCCGTCCTGTGCCTGCCATGCGCCATAGGCCCATTGCAGCCCCGATTGCAGAACCTCCGCTGCGCCGCTCGACGGATCGACAGAGACAAGCCGACCGCTTGCGCCCTTCTCCATCAGATCGTACCGCCAATGGGTCGTATTGTGCTGGGCCGACGCGTCACAGATCAGCAGCGCGCCATCCCGGCTCAGCGAAAGGGACGTGATCGCACGGAACGGTTTGCCCGCCGCGTCGCGTAGCGGCGGCACCGCTTTCCCCTCGATCTCGATCCGGTCCCCCAGCGCCACGACGCGGTGCCCGTCCGGCAGAACCGCAAGCGCCGTGATCGGAGCATCATAGCCCGCCACGAGGCTCAGCCCGCCCTTGTCGTTACATGCCAGAACTTCGCTGCCACAGGCCACAAGCAACTGACCGTCAGGCGCAATGGCCATATCCTCCATGCCTTCGCGCTCGGCCAGAACTTTTGCCTCTTCCAGAAGGTTGTTGGGCTTGAACACCCCGTCGAGGATCGGCACCGCAAGGTTCGAGCGCCGGAGGCCCATGAGCCCGCCCAGTTTTTGCGTAATCACCTCAAGCATTGCCGGCCTCCTTGAGATCGGCAAATTCAGGATCGGCATTTTCCAGCCTTAGCCGCCCGATGCGATTGTTGTGAATGCCGCCGATAAAGAGGTGCCCCTTATGCTCGCGCATCGAGGTGATCATCGGATGGTTCTCGCCGCCCAGATCCCACATCACGTCAAGCACTTCGCCGCTCTCGCTGATCTTGGCGATACAGCCGGTATTGAGATTGGGTGCCAGCCATTCATCGCCCGGCAGCTTTTTCGACATACGGCGACGGAAGCCGGGCTTGCGCATGGCCAGGTCGAAAACCGGATTGCGAACCCCCATGATCGCCAGCCAGTAATTTCCATCCGATGCACGGTTCAGGTTGTCGGGATAGCCTGGCAGATTTTCGATCACCGGTTCAACCTTGCCCGCCTTGGGCCCATCGAACCAATAGCGGCTGATCCGGCAAGCCCAGCTCTCCGCGAACAGGATCGACTGGCCATCCGATGCCATGACGATCCCGTTCGGGAAGATCAGGTTGCGCAGGCAGGTATGGGTCTTTCGGTTGCGCGGATCGTAACAGATGATCCGTCCGTTGCCGCGCGCTTCCAGGCTGTCGGTCGGCCATTCATGCATCTCGTAGCGTATCGTCGCCTCCGAGAAGAAAATCCGCCCGTCCGGTGCAATATCCAGATCGTCCGCCAAGCGCAGCCGACTGTCATCGATGATCGAAAACAGCGAACGGTTGGTCTCGTCGGTCACTTTCTCGACACTGCGATCGGGGTTCACCTTGTAGAGTCCCATGCCCCCGACACAGACAAACAAGGTACCCTGCTTCGTCATCACGATCCCCAGGGGTTGACCGCCGATATGGGCATAAACCTCCTGCCGTTTGTAGTCAGGCGCGAAGAACCGGATGATATCGCCATGGCGGTTGCCGCAATAGAGATTGTCATCAGCGTCGAGCGCCACATCTTCTGGGCTTTCGATCTCGCCGAGCCCGATCGTTTCGACTTGGCGCAGCTTGTCATTCAACGCAAAGGGCGAGCCAGAGTCGGCCGCCGTGCTTGGCGGCTCTGGAAGCTCCATGTAGCCGGGGCTCACGTAGAGTTCCTGCACCGCTTTGTGCCGGTTCTTGAACCAACGAATATCGAGCAGCGCCGCCAGCAAGAGGATCGTCGCCAGAATCACGCGAGACATACCGGCAGACATCGCCATGCGCAGCATACCGTTGGTCAGGAGAAGGATGATCAGAGTGCCGAGCACCGCCTTCATGACCGAGCCTTTGCCACCGCCCAGCCGGATACCGCCAAGAATGGCAGCGGTCAGCACGACGATTTCCAGCCCCTTGCCCGTATCCGCCCCCGGCGAGGCCAGACGCGAGGCAAAGAAAATCGCGGCCGTCGCGGCAAAGACGCCCGAAGCGACATACGAAAGCGCCACCACGCGCTTCACAGGCAGGCCGGTGTTATAGGCGGAGCGGCGATTGCCGCCGATTGCCATCACATGCCAGCCGGCACGCAACCGTGTCAGAAAGACATGTCCGGCCACAGCGACCACCGCAAACACCCACAGCACCACAGGCAGCGAGAGAAAGGTTCCGAATCCAAGATAATCCCAAGCGGGCGCATCGGGAAAATTCGCCGAGATCGCCACGCCCACCGTGGCATTGAGCATATCATGCAACGCCTTGTACACGATCAGCGTCACCATGGTGGTCAGGAATGCCCGCATTCTGAGATATCCGACGAGAATGCCGTTCACGGCCCCCAACACACCACCGGCGACCAGCGTGATCGCCACAGCGGGGATCATCCCGAAGCCAAGCACGTTGACGCAATAGAGCGCCAACAGGTTGCACAGCGCATAGATCGACCCCACCGAAAGGTCGATCCCGCCAACGATCAGTACGATCGACATGCCCAGAACGACAAATCCCAATTCGCAGGCCTGGCGTAGCGTATCGTTCAGATTGGTGATCGAAATGAAATTGTCGATCCGGGCACTGAAGAATGCGATCACCAGCAGCAGCACCAGGAGCGGCACAGCCGTTTCCATCCAGGGCTTCTGCAACAACTCGCCGAAAATCTTGTCCGGCCAGAAGCGGTAGCGCAGTTTTACCAGTGTGTTCATTGTGTTCTTGCCTCAACCGACCGTTTCGGAATGTGCGAAGGTGGTGGAGCCAACCCCCAAGGTGGCTTTTCCTGGGGGATGGCCCTTGTCGGTTCCGTGTCTCGCACTCTGGACGTCAGCGCAGGGTGTCGAGCGACCAGCAGCGTTCGTCGCCCAGCGTCTCGGGCGTGTAGGTCACCAGCGGGGTGTAGAGCACGGTCTTGGTGCTGCCGACGGGGTTCTCGTCCTGAAGCGCCGCCATGATCAGAGCGTTCAGATCTCGGCCCTGCCCCGGCACATCATAGCTCACGTAGTATTGCCACATGCCCTCGCGCAGGCCCTTGCAGGCCAACTCGCCGCCGCCGCCCGAGGTGGTCAGCAGAACCTGATCGGCCTTGCCTGCCTCCTGAAGCGCTGCGGCCGTGCCGACATCGGCATTATCCCAGACGCCAAGAATGGCGCAAAGATCGGGGTGCTGCTGCAAGACAACCTGCGTGATCGACTTGGCTTTCGAGGATTCATAGTCGCCAGTCGATTGAACCGATACGAGATTCATCCCCGGGGCCGCGTTCAGAACGTTTTCGTATCCCTTCAGCATATAGGCCGAAAACGGGCTGGTAGGCGGACCTGCGAGAACCAGAACCTTGCCGGGGTTGTCCGTGTTCGAGCATTTGGCCACGGCGGCCTCGGCCTGCTTCTCGCCAATCAGTTCCACATCCGCCCCGACGAAACCGGTCGTCTGGTAGTTGGTTTTCATGTTGAGCTGAATGACGCGGATATCAGCCTTCTCGGCCTGCCGCAGCAGCTTGGCATAGGATTGCACATCCGGATTCTGCACCACGATGACATCGGGCTTTTCACTGATCAGCGAGGTCAGCGTCTGAGCGCCGGCCGCAGTGTTGAAGTTCGAGTTGCGCACTTCGTAATCATAGCCCAGCTCTTCGGCCCGGCGCGCCATGATCTTTGACCAGCCCTCGGTGAGATCCAACCCCATGAACACCGGCACGAAGACCACCTTTCGACCCTCGAAATTGGCATAGTAATCATCGCGCAGCGGGTCATCCATGCTGTTTTGCGCATTGGCAAGCTGAGCTGTGCCAATCAGCGCACCAAGCGCCGCCGTCATTCCCAGTTTCAGTAGTTTCTTCATTTCGGGTCCTCCCGTTATCATCCCCGCCATGGCTGGCCTCCTGCCAATCCATAGCCCCTGAGATTCTCAAATATCGCCTTGCTGCGCCGTCTCCTCATTGCGTGGATTGATGATGCTGTCAGCAAGCACCGCGACCAGCAGCACGAGACCGCGCACGAGATTCTGCATCTCGAATGAAACATTCATGATTGTCAGGCCGTTCATGATCGTGCCGATCAGCAAAGTGCCGATGATTACATTGGCCACACCGCCACGCCCGCCTGAAAGCCCGATCCCACCCAGCACAACCACCAGGATCACGTCGTAGATCCAGGTAAGGTTGAAGATCCGAGTATCCATGCTGGCCGATGAGGCGGCAAGCACCATGCCGGCGAAGAACGCCACGCAGGACGAGATCACGTATTGCATCACCAGAATCGGCCGCAGCGGAATGCCGGTGAGCCGCGCCGCCCCGGGGTTGTCGCCCGAGGCGTAGACAAACATGCCTGGTCGTGTGCGACGCAGAAAAATGCCGATCACGATCGCCGCCGCACCAAAGGCCAGAACGGAATAAGGAACCCCGTACAAGCTGCCCCGTCCAATCCATGCAATCCCGTCAAGCGCGGGGGGCCAGGACACGATCTCATAGTCGAAAAGGCCGATCTGGCCGATCCCGGCGACACCGATGCCCACCGCCAGCGTGGTGAAAAGCGAGGGGATTTCGGCGTAAGCCACCAGAATGCCGTTGAGCACGCCGATGACGACCGCAAGCATCAACCCGATGCCGATCGCAGGCACCACGCCATATCCCTTGGCCGCAAGCGTCAGGACCAAAGCCGATGGCACCGCCAACGCGGCAATCATTGAAAGGTCGATTCCCCGTCCGATCACCACGATGGCCATGCCGAGCCCCAGAATGCCCAGAACAGAGACCGTCCGCATCAGCGTCAGGAGATTGCCCACAGAAAAGAAACCGGGAAGAATAACCGAATAGACGACAAAAATCACCAGAAACAGCAAGGTCACGATCCGCAGTTGATCCAAACCGCCCTTGCCCAGAACTGCGCTCATCATAGCCATCGGGCCCGTTCCTCCATGGCCTGCGCCTTTCTCAGTGTTCTGTTCCATTCTCCCCCTCATTTCGGCCCTCGGCCTGGATGTCTCGCAATCCGGCTCTGCTTGTGTTCTCCGCCCCTACACGCCAATCTTCCCCTCATCCGCTTCACCCTAATAAGTGAATAGCGAGTCGGGAATCATAGTATTTGCATGCCGCCGATAACACAGGCGCTCGCGCGACGCCGTCAAACCGTGCGTCCACCATCCACAGGCATCAGAATCCCGGTAATGAACTCGGCGTCGTCGGACGCAAGATATAGTGTCGCCCGCGCAATATCGTCCGGCCGCGACAACCGGCCCATCGGAATGGTGGCCACGAATTTCGCCCGGTTCTCCGGTGTGTCGGGCACGCCCATGAATTCTTCCAGCAGGCCGGTTTCGCCCATCACGGGGCAAATCGCGTTGACGCGGATATTGTCGGACGCCAGTTCCACCGCCATGGATTGCGACAGGATATTCACGGCACCCTTGGTTGAATTATACCAGGTCAGCCCCGGGCGTGGACGAATACCCGCCACCGAACCGATGTTCACGATCGAGCCGCCGCCAATCTCCCTCATCATCGGCACAATGATGTTGGTGGCGTGATAGATCGCCTTCACATTGATCGCATAGACCTTGTCGAACTCGTCTTCGGTCACGTCGAGCATCGGCTTGTTTCTGTGGGTCCATCCGGCATTGTTGACGAAGACATTGGGCACACCGAAGCAGTCGATCATCTTCTGCACGGCCGCATCCATTTCAGCGCGCGAGGTGACATCGGCAGCCAGCGCCACGGCATTTTCGCCGATTTCACTGGCCACACGCTCGGCGGCATCGCGACGCAGATCAAGCACGCCAACCTTGGCGCCCTCGCAGGCAAAAAGCTTGGCAATGCCCTCCCCGAAGCCACCTCCCGCGCCGGTTACGACGGCGATCTTTCCGGCCATGCGGCCCTGTGCTGCGTTCATGAGATTCTCCCTCTGTGCGCTCTGTTCAGTCGTGTTTGATGACAACGGTCTTCAGCGCTGAAAATTCGTAAAGCGCCTCGAACCCCTTCTCGCGACCGTGGCCCGATTTCTTCACGCCGCCGAACGGCAGTTCCACACCGCCCCCGGCCCCATAGGCATTCACATAGACCTGCCCGACCCGCAGCCGCCGCGCAACGCGCAACGCGCGTGCGTTGTCGTTGGTCCATACGCCGGCGATGAGCCCGTATTCGGTGCCGTTGGCCAGCGCCAGTGCATCGGCCTCATCCTCGAAGGTCAGCGCCGATAGCACCGGGCCGAAAACCTCTTCGCGGGCCAGCTCGGCATCGCGCGGCACCGGTCCGAACAACACCGGCGGCACGAAAAACCCGCCCTCGGGTGCCTTTTCCTGCACCGCGCCCTCCGCCAGAACCGGAACCCCCGCAGCCTTGGCCGCCGCGATATAGCCCGCGACACGCTCGCGCTGTTTCGCGCTGATGATCGGGCCCAGATCGGGTGCATCGTCGGGCTTGCCAGCCCGCAGCTTCGCGAACCGCTCCACCACCATCGGGATCAGCCTGTCCCATGCGCTGCGCTGCACCAGCAGCCGCGCCCCGGCCGAACAGGTCTGGCCGGCATTCTGCACGATCGCCGCAACAATCACAGGAACCGCCTTTTCGAAATCGGCATCGTCGAACACGATCTGCGGGCTCTTGCCGCCCAGTTCCAGCACACAGCCGATATGGTTCCGCGCGGCCGCCGTCTGGATCATGGTGCCTACCTGCGGTGATCCGGTGAAGGAAATGAAGTCGATCCCCGGATGTTCGGAAAGCGCCGCGCCCGCCTCATGGCCGAGCCCCGGAACCACGTTGACCGCCCCTTCCGGAAAGCCCGCCTCGGCGGCGAGTTCCGCGATGCGCAACGCCGACAGACAGGCATCCTCCGCCGGCTTCAGAACGGTGGCGTTGCCCATCGCCAAGGCGGGGCCCAGAGTGCGACCTGTCATCTGCGCCGGATAGTTCCACGGGATCACATGTCCGGTCACGCCCAGCGGCTCGCGCTCGCCAGTCACGTAGTACCCGTTCATGAACGGAATCTGCTCTCCATGCACCTTGTCGGCGGCACCACCATAATATTCGAAGTAGCGCGCCGTCGCCGTCACGTCGGCGCGGGCGGTGGCCAGAGGCTTGCCGCAATCGCGCGCCTCCAACGCCACCAGCTCGTCGAAATGCGCCTCGATCAATTGGCCCAGCCGGCTCAGAAGGCGTCCACGCTCGGTTGCGCTGAGCCGCGACCAGGCTCCGGTCTCGAAGGCCGTGCGGGCGGCGGCCACGGCACGCGCGATATCCTCGCGCCCACCAGCGGCGATCTCGGCAAAGACAATCCCCTCCGCCGGTGCCATGACCGGCAGGGTCTGACCCGAGATCGCGGGCACCCACTTATTGTCGATGAAACATCCTTTTGCGGGCAGGACATCCGTCGCGAGCGGTTGATCCCGGATCATACTGGCACCTCTCCTTCAGGCACGCACGAAAGCTCCTGCACCCGCGACAAAGGCACGAGGCAAGTGGTCCCGGCGAATACCCCCTGTCTCCTCTGGCATCCCGGCGCGCTCCTCCTGCCAACCGGGACATGACGAATAGTGGCTGTGAAATCTCCGCTGATACAAATAGAGATATTTGCCCCCCCCTATAGTAAAAAGTTCTGCCCTTTGGGGGCCCCTCCCCCTGTGTCAGGGAAGTT
>DISF01000065.1:0-31296 GCA_002421985.1 Roseovarius sp. UBA6217
GGCCTGACGGGCGGCATTGGTGCGGCTTGTGCCGGTGCTGGCATCATCCTGGGCAATGCGATGGGGGCAAACCATGACAGACCGAAACAACGGAAAGACAACGGGCCGCGACGCATCCGGGCGCTTTACGGAAGGCAACCCCGGACGCCCGCGCGGGGCACGCCACAAGGCGACACTGGCGGCTCAGGCGCTGCTGGACGGGGAAGCCGAAGCCCTGACCCGGCAAGCCGTGAAACAGGCGCTGGAGGGCGACACGACGGCGCTGCGCCTATGCCTTGAACGGATCGCCCCGCCCCGAAAAGACGCCCCCGTGACATTCGACCTGCCCCGTATGGAAACCGCCCGCGACGCGGCAAAGGCGGCGGGTGCAATTCTGGAAGCGGTGGCGGAGGGCGACCTGACCCCGACCGAAGGCGCGCACATCATGGCGCTGGTGGAAACCTACCGGCGCACGCTGGAAACAACGGAACTCGAGGCCCGCGTGGCGGCATTGGAAGGGGGCGGCGAATGACCCTGAAAAAGCGACTCGACCGGCTGGAGGGGGCAGCCGCGAAGCCCGCAAGCGGACCCCGCGCCATTGTTCGCGCAATCGTGCAGCCCAGCGCGACCGGGCCGGAACTGGCGGGGCTGATGCTGCGCCCGCCTGACGGTGGCAGCGCGGTGCAGATCGACCGCGCCCCCGGTGAAAGCGAAGCCGAATTGCGCGCGCGGTTTGCGGCAAATGTGCAGCGATGACCAACGCGCAAAGGGTGTATAATTAGGGGGATACGACAAACACAAGGTGCGCTTTTTTGCATACAAAACAACACCTTAGCCGTTCTGTATGGTGCCGCGTGAGGGAATCGAACCCCCGACCTTCGCTTTACAAGAGCGCTGCTCTACCTGCTGAGCTAACGCGGCCACGTCCGGCTCAATAATCGCAATCGCGCGGGCGGGCAAGCGGCACGGGGGCTACGATTGCGGTTTTCCTCCGCCTCAAAGCGCCTATAGTGGCGAAAACTCCCGCGAGAGGCAGAGGCGAGGAATGCAGGTCGTTATCCATGCAGGCGCACATATGACCGACGAGGACAGGCTTATCGCCTGTTTGCGTGACAATGCCGAGGCACTGGCCCCGCGCGGCATCCATGTCCCGGAGCCCGAGACCTATCGCCGCCTTCTGCGCGACCTGATGCATACCGCGCAAAAGACAGCCCTGCCCGACAACGCCCGCGACACGGTGATGGCCGCCACCGGCACCACCGAAGGCACTGCGCGGCTTGTGCTCGACAATCACGGCTTTTTCGGCACGCCCAGAATGTCCGTGGGCGGCGCGCGCTTCTACCCGGCGGCAGAGACGCGGCTGGCCTGTCTCAACGCGATATTCGCACCCGACAGGATCGGGCTTTTCATCGGGCTGCGCAACCCGGCGACGCTCTTGCCCGCGCTCTTGCCCGATACGCCGTTTTCCACGGTGACGGAGCTCTTGCGCGGCGACGACCCGGTGCATCTGCGCTGGTCCGAGATGATAATGCGCATCCGCACCACCCTGCCCGATATCCCGGTCACGGTGTGGTGCAACGAGGATACGCCGCTGATCTGGTCGCAGATCCTGCACGCGATGGCCGGGGTCGAGGACAGCGTGCCGCTTGCGGGCGAATTCGCGCTCTTGCCCGAAATCATGACACCGGCGGGCCACCAGCGGTTCACCGCCTACATTCAGGGCCGCCCCGGCCTGACCGAGGCGCAAAAGGCCCGTGTGGTGGCGGCATTTCTCGACAAGTTCGCCGATGAGGCGGCAATCGAAGAAGAGCTTGACGTGCCGGAATGGGATGCAGACATGATCGCCACGCTGAGCGCACTCTATGACGCGGATGTGGCCGAGATCGCGCAGATGGACGGGGTGCGCCTGATCCACCCCTGAGCGGTGTTACCGGCTCAGCGCGAGGCGCAGGGTGAGGCGATCCTCGCAGGCGACAAAGCGCTGGCGCAAAAGCAGCGCGCGGGCGCGCGCGTCGTCGCGCCCGATCTCTATGTCGAGCGCACAGAGCCCGGCCCCCGCCAATGCGCGCGGCAGGCTGCCCAGCACCTCCGCGCCGATGCCGCGCCCGCGCACGGCGCGGCGGATATGAATCTCGTCGATGCGCCCGGTCAGCCCGCCCGCCGCCAGCGACCAGCCAAAAGACAGCGCCACATAGCCGATGGGCGCGCGCGGCGGGCCGATGAGATAGACCGCGCCGTGGGGCGTGCCGTCAAGCAGGGGCGCGAGCACGGCGCGCGTGGCGGCCGCGTCTGCCGCCTGTCCCAGCTCGGCCCGGCGCGCGGCCACCATCGGCAGGAGCCGGTCGAGATCCTCGGCGCGCGCAAGCGTCAGCGCCGTCATGGCCGCCACGCCTTGCGGCCTTGCTGCGGGGCGTTGAGCCCGCCCGTGCCGGTCCCGATCTCGCCTGTCATGCCCATCACCGCCCCTTGCCCTGACCAAGGCGCGCACCATGAGGGGCGGGCAGGCAAATGTCCATCGCTGCCCGCCGAATCAGGCCCGTCCCGGCCGCCGCCTTGATGGTCCGCTGCCGCAGCGCCCGGCCCCCCGAGCGGTGGCCAGGGCGCGATGGACGCGAAATTTTAAGCCTTATCCGCCGGTTGGCGGTGGCTTTCTGTTTGGGTTTCGCGGCAATCTGTCTATAGTCGCGCAAAGCGTGAGGGCCAAACTTCAACCCCGGGGGGATACCGATGATCCGATCGGAACTGATCCAGAAGATCGCCGACGATAACCCGCATCTTGTTCACCGCGATGTCGAGCGGATCGTGAACACGATCTTCAACGAAATCACCGACGCGCTTGCCAGCGGCAACCGGGTGGAATTGCGCGGCTTCGGCGCGTTCTCGGTCAAGAAGCGCGACGCGCGTATCGGGCGCAACCCGCGCACCGGCGAAAGCGTCGAGGTCGAGGAAAAATACGTCCCCTTCTTCAAGACCGGCAAGCTTTTGCGCGACCGGCTGAACGGCAAGTAAGCGATGAAATATATCCGCTATGCCTGCACCGCCATTTTCGCGCTCGCGCTGGTGCTGATTGCGCTGGCCAATCGCGGCACGGTCACGCTTCGGGTGCTGCCCGACGAGCTTGCCGGTTTTGCCGCGCTCAACCCGACCTATGATCTGCCGCTTTTCGTGGTGATTTTCGGCGGGATTCTCGTCGGCCTGATCCTTGGCTTTGTCTGGGAATGGATCCGCGAGGCGGGCGAGCGTGCCGCCGCAGCGCGGCAGGCGCGCGAACTGGCGAGCCTGCGCGCCGAGGTGGCGCGGCTCAGGAAAGCCGAGAGCCGCGAGCGCGACGAGGTGCTGGCGCTCCTCGACGAGGCAAGCTGAGCGGCCATGCCCCGCGACATCCGCGTGAAGATTTGCGGCCTCACCGGGGCGCGCGATGTGGCCGACGCCGTGGCGGCGGGGGCGGCCTATGTCGGATTCGTCTTTTTCGAGAAATCGCCGCGCCATGTCGGGATCGAGGCGGCGCGCGCGCTGGCCATCGAGGTGCCGCCGGGCGTGGCCAAGGTGGCGCTGACGGTGGATGCCGATGATGCCGCGCTCGATGCGCTTTGCGCTGCCGTGCCGCTCGACATGCTGCAACTGCACGGGGGCGAGAGCCCGGCGCGCGTGGCTGAGGTCAAGGCGCGATACGGCCTGCCCGTGATGAAGGCCATCGGCGTGGCCGGTGCGGGTGATCTCGCGGCCATTGACGCCTATGCCGGGGTGGCCGATCAACTGCTCATCGACGCCAAGCCGCCGCCCGGTGCCACGCGCCCCGGCGGCAATGCGCTCGCCTTTGACTGGCGGTTGATCGCGGGGCGCGACTGGCCCTTGCCGTGGCTTCTGGCGGGCGGGCTGACGCCCGAGAACGTGGGCCGGGCGGTGGCGCGCACCGGCGCGCGGCAGGTGGATGTATCCTCGGGCGTCGAGGCCGCGCCGGGCCAGAAGGATGCCGCGCGCATCCGCGCCTTTATCGAGGCGGCGCGCGCGGCCTGAAACGGCATCTTGCGCAACAAATGCAAAAGATAGCGTCCTTTTGCGACATTTTATCCGCCGGATCGGGTTGACGCCCCCCGCCCCCGGACCTAATGTCGCCGCCACGCAGCATGAGGAGCAGGTGGTATGACCACGCTTGTAGACATCGTAGGCAAATGGCGCATGGGCCGGTAACCGAAACACCCGTTCGGCACCCCATGCGCCCCCGCGATGCGACCGGGGGCTTTTTTATGCGAAACCGCAATGACGTCAGACACGGAGCAAGAGGCACATGACACGTCAGATGACCGGAGCGAAAATGGTGGTCCAGGCCCTCAGGGATCAGGGCGTGGAGGTCGTATTTGGCTATCCCGGCGGTGCCGTGCTTCCGATCTATGACGAGATTTTCCTGCAAAACGATATTCGCCACATCCTCGTGCGGCATGAGCAGGGCGCGGTGCACGCCGCCGAGGGCTATGCCCGCTCCACCGGCAAGCCCGGCGTGGTGCTGGTGACCTCGGGGCCGGGGGCCACGAATGCCGTGACCGGCATCACCGATGCGCTGATGGATTCGATCCCGCTTGTCGTTCTCACGGGACAGGTGCCCACCTTCATGATCGGCACGGACGCCTTTCAGGAGGCAGACACCGTCGGCATCACGCGGCCCTGCACCAAGCATAACTGGCTGGTCTCGGATACGAGGAACCTGTCGGATATCATCCATCAGGCGTTTCATGTCGCCACTTCGGGGCGTCCGGGGCCGGTTCTGATCGACATCCCCAAGGATGTGCAATTCGCCAGTGCCGACTATGTGCCGCCCCGGAAGGCACGCACGCATCACTATCAGCCGCAGGTCAAGGGCGATATCGAGGGCATCACCGATCTGGTCGCGGCCATCGAGAAGGCCAAGCGCCCGATCTTCTATACCGGCGGCGGCGTCATCAACTCCGGCCCTGCCGCCAGCCAGCTCTTGCGCGAACTGGTCGAGGCCACGGGCATCCCCATCACCTCCACCCTGATGGGCCTCGGGGCCTATCCGGCGAGCGGAAAGCACTGGCTCGGGATGCTGGGGATGCACGGGCTTTACGAGGCCAACATGGCGATGCATGGCTGTGACCTGATGATCAATATCGGCGCACGGTTCGACGACCGGATCACCGGGCGGCTCGATGCGTTCAGCCCCGATTCGATCAAGGCCCATATCGATATCGACCCCTCCTCGATCAACAAGGTGATCAAGACCGATATCCCCATCGTCGGCGATATCGCCCATGTGCTCGAAGACCTGCTCAAGGTCTGGAAATCGCGCGGGCGCAAGGTGAATGCCGAGGGCATCGCCAAATGGTGGGAGCGGATCGAGGAATGGCGCAAGGTGGATTGCCTCAAGTTCAAGCAATCCGGCCCGGTGATCCGGCCCCAATACGCGCTGGAGCGGCTTGAGGCGCTGACCAAGGGGCATGACCGCTATATCTGCACCGAAGTGGGCCAGCACCAGATGTGGGCGGCGCAATATCTTGGCTTTGACGCGCCCAACCGCTGGATGACGAGCGGAGGGCTTGGCACCATGGGCTACGGCTTTCCGGCCTCCATCGGCGTGCAGATCGCGCACCCCGAGGCATTGGTGATCAACGTCGCGGGCGAGGCGTCGTGGCTGATGAACATGCAGGAGATGGGCACGGCGATGCAATACCGCCTGCCGGTCAAGCAATTCATCCTCAACAACGAACGCCTCGGCATGGTGCGGCAATGGCAGGAATTGCTGCATGGAGAGCGTTATTCGTCGTCCTGGTCGGAATCGCTGCCCGATTTCGTGAAACTGGCCGAGGCGTTCGGGGCCAAGGGGATCCTGTGCAAGGATCCTGCCGATCTCGATGACGCGATCATGGAGATGCTGGCCCATGACGGGCCGGTGATCTTCGATTGTCTGGTGGAAAAACACGAGAACTGCTTTCCGATGATCCCCTCGGGCGAGCCGCATAACAAGATGCTGCTGGGCGAGGCCAGCACCAAAGGCGCGATCAAGGCAGGCGGGGCGGTGTTGGTGTGATGGAGGTGGGGAAAATTCCCGGCAACCGGGCATTGCCCGAGACGACGGACTGCCGGGCGGACACGCGGCTGGCCGTCTTCGACCACAAGCGCGGCTGGCAATTGGCGATCCTCGGCGGGGGCGTAACGCTTGTGTTCGGCATGACCACCCAAATCGGCGCGGTGATCAAGCTTTTCGACTCCGGAGACAGCGCGATCAGCATTGACTTCTACGTGTTCTGGGCGGCGGCGAAACTGGCGTTACAGGGCCTGCCCTTCGACGCGTTCGATGTGGCGCGGATTCAGCAGGCGGCCGGTATCGTCGATCCCGACTGGATGCCTTGGGCTTATCCACCCGGCTTCATGATGGCGCTCATGCCGCTTGGGCTGTTGCCTTTCTGGGCCGCGTGGTTAGTGTTCGATGCCATCGGGCTTGCTGCGTTCACGCTTGCTGTCCGCCGCTTTGTCGCGGGCCGGTTTCAGGTTCTGGTTGCCGTGGCGCTGGCACCGGCGGTAATGCCGGGCCTCATCGTCGGGCAGACGACCTTGTTGTGGATGGCCGGGCTGATCGCGGCCCTGGCGGCCTTGCGGGCGGACCGCCCGATCCTGGCCGGTATCTGTATCGGGTGCCTGACGCTGAAGCCCCAACTGGGGGTGCTGTTGCCAGTGATGCTCGTGGCCTGCGGGGCATGGCGGGCGATCTTGTCGGCCATACTCACCACCGCCGTGTTGGCGGCGGTGCCGACATGGCTGTTCGGGATCGGCTACTGGCCTCGAATGCTGGATATGATGCGCTTTCACGGCGATATGGTGCGCGCGAACATCGCGGGAATGGATCTCATGATAAGCCCCTATTCCGCGATGGTCGGGGCAGGTGTCGGCGAGCCGCTGGCGCTGGCGCTACAGTGGGGGGTCACGGCGGCCTGCGCCCTCGTCGTCTTTCTCAGTTGGCGCAGCCGGACGGTATCGCCCGATCTGCGCGCCGCGATTATCTTTGCGGTGATCCCGCTCGCCTCGCCGTATCTGTGGTTCTACGAATCTGCGTTTCTGGTGCCGGCAGCGCTGTTCATGTGGCGGGCCGGGGTGCTGCATGAAAAACCCAGCGCGGTGGTGCTCGGCCTCGCGATGTGGCTCGGCCTCGCCCCGCCATTTCTTGCCATGCTGACCACCGGTGCGGGCATGGAGGTCTCTCGCTTCGTCTTTGTTCCCGTCAACATTGTCGCCTTGCTTGCCTGCCTACGCCATGCCATCCGCAAACCCGACCCGATCAGCACCTGAACCCTCTGAAACCACAACACAGGATCGCGCCCATGTCCGCCCTGAAAATCAAGAAAGGCTCGTCCAAGCATTCGGCCTATAACCTGCGGCCGCAATTCTCGGATGTGCAGGAGACCCATACGCTTGCCGTGATCGTCGATAACGAGCCGGGGGTGCTGGCGCGGGTGATCGGCCTTTTCTCGGGGCGCGGCTACAATATCGACAGCCTCACCGTGGCCGAGGTGGACCATACCGGCCACACGTCCCGCATCACCATCGTCACCACCGGCACGCCGCAGGTGATCGAGCAGATCAAGGCGCAGCTTGGCCGGATCGTGCCGGTGCACGAGGTCCATGACCTCACCGTGGAGGGCGCGAGCGTCGAGCGCGAACTGGCGCTCCTGAAGGTCGAGGGCGAGGGAGACAAACGCGTCGAGGCGCTGCGGCTGGCGGATATCTTCCGCGCCAAGGTGGTGGACAGCACGCTCAAGAGCTTTGTTTTCGAGATCACCGGCGCGCCGGAAAAGATCGACGCCTTCGCCGATCTGATGCGCCCTCTGGGCCTTGCCGACATGGCGCGCACGGGCGTGGCGGCAATGTCGCGCGGCGTCTGAGCGCGGGGCGCGTTGTGTCAGGTGGCGAAGACCAGAGCATCGCGAACACGCGAAATCAATAGATTGAGTGTGCTGCGTTCATTCGTGTTCACGCAGCACGCTTTGACACCACGGCGAAGGAGATCCGCTTTGATGTCCGTTGCAAGGCAGTAAGCGGGTTTGCCTGCCCGCCCCGACAAGATCGAGATCGTTATGGCGCTGTTGTCGGTTTGGGTCTGGTCGCGCCAGTCGGCGAACGGAGTTCACGAGGCGGCGATGGGCGCGAGGGCATGGGCGCGGGTGCTGCGGATCGGCCCGGCGGCCGTGGTCTGCCGCTCTGGCGCGGCCTGATGCGCGGGCTTGACAGAAATAATGGTGTGGATCAGGCTCGGTTCACGAGGTTTCACAACCGGGAGGATATCGTGATGCTGGTCCAGCAGATTCTGAAATCCAAGGGCGATAGCGGGGTCATAACGGTCACGCCCGCGACGCCCATAGCAGAGGTGGCCAGCATCCTCGCCGAGCGGCGGATCGGCGGCGTGGTGGTTTCCGCCGATGGCACCACCGCCGATGGCATCCTGTCGGAGCGCGATATCGTGCGCGCGCTGGCGGTGCGCGGCGCGGGCTGCCTGACCGAGACGGCGGGCGACATGATGACGCGCAACCCGGTTTGCTGCGCGCGGCAGGACACATCGGACGCGGTGCTGGCGCGGATGACCGAAGGCCGCTTTCGCCACATGCCGGTGGTCGAGGCGGGCCGGCTGGTGGGGATCGTCACCATCGGTGATGTGGTCAAGGCGCGGCTCGACGAGCTGTCGCTGGAGAAAACTGCGCTTGAAGGGATGATAATGGGCCATTGAGGGGCTTGCATCGGCGGGCGCAATATTGTTGCGTGACCCGGCACCGCAACAACGGAGTATCCCGATGCGCATCGCCCTCTATCCCGGCACGTTCGACCCGATCACGCTGGGCCATATCGACATCATCCGCCGCGCCGCCGTGCTGGTTGATCGCCTCGTGATCGGGGTGGCGATCAACCGCGACAAGGGGCCGCTCTTCTCGCTGGAGGAGCGCGTGGCGATGATCGAGGCGGAATGCGCGGCGCTCTCGGCCGAGACCGGCACCGAGATCGTTGCCCATCCGTTCGACAATCTTCTGATCCATTGCGCGCATGACGTGGGCGCACAGCTCATCGTGCGCGGTCTGCGGGCGGTGGCGGATTTCGAATACGAATTCCAGATGGTGGGCATGAACCGCGCGCTCGACAACACGGTGGAGACGGTATTCCTGATGGCCGATGCGGGCCATCAGGCGATCGCGTCGAAACTGGTCAAGGAAATCGCGCGGCTTGGCGGCGATGTGAGCAAATTCGTCACGCCCCCGGTGCACGCGGCGCTGACCCGGAAGGTTGCCTGAAAAGGGGGGGGCGGTTGATGGCGGTCCCGGCCGCCATTTGCCTCCTGTCCCCCGCGCGGCATCAAGCCCGAAGGACACCGCGCATAGAGCATGTTGCGCAAAAGTGGGAACCGGTTTTGCGCAGAAAAACATGCGACCACAAAAGGTTAGAGTGGGTCGCGTGACTGCAGATGAACGCGACGCGCTCTAGCGGGCCGTCCGTCGTTCCAAAGGCGCGCCGCTTTACCTCGGCAGGCCTTCGGTGTGACTGCGTGGCGCTTGCCCGCGTGCATCCGTATTCACGCGGCTTGATATAACATATTGAGTTATATTGATCGTTTCGGATTGGATCGGTGGTGATCGAGTAATCCTGATGCGCGATCCCCGAACGCAGGACGCTTCAATGCACCAAAGGAGAACCGGCCCAACGAGGCATCGCCGGGGCTGGCAACGGGGGAAAAAGGGGATATTCTACCAGTCCGTCGGGCCTTTATCGGCGAACTGGCGGACGAGGAAATCAATGAAGGCGCGCACCTTGGGCTGGGTAAAGCGCCCCGGCGGATAGACCGCAAAAATGCCCTGCGTGTCGACCGGCAGATCGGGCATCGCGTCTTCGACCAGCCCCTGGGCCATCGCGCGGGCATAGAGGAACGAGGGCAGATAGGCGATGCCAAGACCGGAAATCGCGGCGTTGAGCAGCGATTGGCCATCGTTGACACTCAGGCCCCCCGCCGTGCGCACCTGCCGTTTTTCGCCCGAGGGGGCAGTCAGTTTCCACACCGCGTTGCCGCCCTGGCTGGAATAATGCAACAGCTTGTGTTCGTTGAGATCGTCGATTCGCTCGGGCCGCCCGTATTTGGCGAAATAGGCCGGGCTGGCGATCATCCGGCGCGTCGTTTCCGACAGTTTGCGCGCGCGCAGGGTGCTGTCCTCCATGTCGCCGATACGCACCGCCATGTCGAAACCCTCGGAAATCAGCTCTACATAGCGGTTGTTGAGCACCATGTTGACGGTGATATCGGGGAATTCCTCAAGGAACTGGCCAAGAATCGGCGACAGGTGATTGACGCCGAAATCGGTCGCCACCGAGATGCGCAAGAGGCCCGAGGGGTCTGACTGCATCGAACTGACCAGCGCATCGGCCTCGCCCGCGTCGTTGAGCACCCGAAGCGCCCGGTCGTAATAGGCAAGGCCAATCTCGGTGGGGCTCACGCGCCGCGTGGTGCGGTTCAAAAGCCGCGCGCCAAGCCGCGCCTCAAGCGAGGAGACATGCTTGGACACGGCGGATTTCGAGATGCCCATCTTGCGGGCCGCATCGGTAAACCCGCCCTGATCCACCACGGTGGCGAACGCTTCCATTTCCGTCAGGCGATCCATACTGATACCTCTTCTTCCAGTCAGGCTCCTGTGTGACGGAAAAATCGGGCGCAACTGCGGCGCGTGCCTGACAATATCGGGGTGGCATCGGGATCGTCGCCGCACAGGAAACATGGACACACGGTAAATAGAGGCTGTCTTTCGACATTCCGGGCTTCCGTCCGCCCGACGCGGGCATGACGGGGTCAGTCCTCTCCGTCAACGCGCCCGCGCAGCGCCTTGACCTCTGCGCGGGTCTTCTTGGCCTTCAGGCGGCGTTTCCTGGCCCCCAGCGTGGGCCGTGTCACGATGCGGCGCTTGGGTTTGATCGCGGCTTGCCGGATCAGCTCCGCCAGCCGGTCGCGCACGATATCGCGGTTGCGGGTCTGGCTGCGGGTCTCGTCGCAGTGCAGCACCAGCGCGCCCTCCTTGGTCCAGCGCCGCCCCGCCAGCCGCTTGAGCCGCGTCTTGACCGGGCCGGGCAGGTTGGGCGATCGCTCGGCCTCGAATCGCAGCTCCACGGCGCTCGCCACCTTGTTGACATTCTGCCCGCCGGGGCCGGAGGCGCGGATGAACTGCTCGGTCAGTTCCCAATCCTCGATGGCGATCTCGTCGGTAATCCGTAGCATGGGCGGTTCCGCGTGACAGGCCCTGCGTGGCCCGCCTGTTGAGGTTGAAATGGGCTGATGTTGAAAAGGGCCGCCCCGGTTCGGGACGGCCCTCCAGAAGCTGCGGAGGCGGGCCGGTCAGGCACGCGCCAATCCGGTTGGCTTTCGCCTCGGGGCTGCCCTAGATGGCGGCCTCCCGGACTGTCCCGGCACCTCGCTCCAATACATCTGATGACACTGGACCACCTCCTTTCAGTTGTTGAAACCTGATCCCAGCGTGCCACAGATTTCGCCATTGTCAAAACAAAACCATGTGGTGCGCGGGAATTTTGCCGCAGGATCGTGTTTATCCGCCCTGGAGCACCGCCACGCATTGGTGCGGCAGGTCGGCCATTGTCAGCTCGCGCCGTGGCTTGGGCGCGGGGGCGTTCGGATCGCGCGGCGCGGGCGGCGGCGGGTTGAGGATGTTGCGCACCCACTCCTCTGCCTCGGCGCAGCCATCGCCGGGCGGGGGTGCGGCCTGATCTACGCAACCCGTTGCATTATCGGGACATTTCAGACGAATATGGAAATGGTAGTGATGCCCCCACCAGGGCCGGACCTTGCGCAGCCAGGCGCGGTCGCCGGTCTCGTCGCGGCACATCTGCGCCTTGGCCCCGGCAAAGATGAAGATGCGCGCGGTGCGCGGATCGCTGGCCGCCGCCTTGACGATCTCGTGATGCGCGCGGGTCCAGTTGCCGTTGGTATAGGCCCCGTTGGCGCGCTGCATGGAGACCGAAGAGATGTTTTCGCGGGCATTGCGGCTCAGCGTCAGGTCATTGGCGGGGCGCAGCCAGATATCGGCATCAAGCCCCATCTGGTGGCTGGCATGGCCCGAGAGCATCGGCCCGCCGCGCGGCTGGCTCAGATCGCCCACGTAAAGCCCGCTCCAGCCCGGCTGTTGCGCCGCCATGCGCGAGAGTTTCTGCACCATGTCAACGGTTTCGGGATGGCCCCAGTTGCGGTTGCGGCTCAGGCGCATGGCCTGCCAGGTGGGCCCCGTCTCGGGCAGGGCAACGCCGCCGGCAAGGCAGCCCTTGGCATAGCTGCCATAGGCCGCCGGCGCATGTTCCGAGCCGCGCGCCTGTGCGCCGAAAAGCTCCTTGGCGTGCACGCCCTGCATCGCGGCGGGGAGGCTCTGGCTTGACAGGGTGTCCGCGCGGGAGGCGGGATCATCGGCCCCCATGCAGCCCGCGAGGGCGAGGGTGACAAGCATGACGAGGCGTTTCACGGCGTGCGGTCTCCTTCGGGCCTGACCCAGTGTAGCAGAACGAGCCCGATCACGAAAAGCCCGATCACCGGTGCCACGCCGATGCGCGCGCTGCCCGTGAGCGTGGTCACCAGCCCGATGAGTGCCGGGGCAAGGAACGCGGTCGCCCGCCCCGAGAGACCATAGAGGCCGAAATTCTCGGTCGGGGCCGCCGGGTCGGTGTGGCGCACCATCAAGGTGCGGCTCGCTGCCTGAAGCGTGCCGCCAAGCCCGCCGATGAGCACGCCGCAGCCAAAGAACACCGCGTCGGGCAGGGCAGAGCCGGGGGCCAGCGGTATCCCGAATATCTGGCTGCGATCCATGCCCACCACGGTGACACAGACCGCCATCAGACCCCAGATCGCGGCGATGATGACCGGCTTGGGGCCAAAGCGCGCGTCAAACTTGCCGCCCACCCAACTGAACAGCGCCCCCGAGATCGCGCCGATGATGCCGAAAATGCCGACCGAGGTGATCGACCAGTCGAGCACCAGGATCGCATAGGTGCCGCCAAAGCCGTAAAGCCCGTTGAGCGCATCGCGGTAGAACATCGACGAGCCGAGATAGGCGCTGAGGCTGAGGCGGTGGCGCAACCCCTTGACCGTGTTGACCAAAAGCCCAAGCGCCGCGCGGATGCCGCCGCCCGTGCCCGCAGGCCCGGTATCGCGCACCCACAGGAAATAGGGCACCATGAACACCGCGAACCACAGCGCCGTGAACGGCCCGACAAAGCGCGTGCCCTCGCGCGCCGCCGCATCGAGGCCAAAGGCCGGATCGAGGCCGATCAGGGTCTTGCCGCTGGGCTGTTCGACAAAGAAAAGCAGCATGAGAACCAGCGACAGCACCCCGCCCGCATAGCCAAAGGCAAAGCCCGAGCCCGAGATCGCGCCCACCTCTTGTTGTGACCCCAGCGAGGGAAGCTGCGAGTTGATGAAGATGAGCGCGTATTCCGCCCCGATGAAGCCGATGCCAAAGGCCATAAGGCCGAACCACATGTTCGAGCCGTCGGGCACCATGCCCCAGATCGCCGCCGCCCCCCCCACATACATCGCCGAGAAGACGATGATCCACGGCAGCCGCCGCCCCGTCGTGTCGGCGAAGGCCCCCATGATCGGCGCGCCCAGCCCGATGATGAGCCCGCTCACCGTCAGACCGGTGGACCAAAGCGCCTGCGCGCGCGCATCCGCCGCCGCCTCTGGCAGGCCGGTGCCAAGATAGTATTCCGCCGCGACCGAGGCGAAATACGGCCCGAAAATGAAGGTGATGAGCAGCGTGTGATAGGGCTGGCTCGCCCAGTCGAAAAAGAACCAGCCCCAGATGCGCTTGCGCTGCGAAATCCCTGCCATCCTGCCCCCGCGCGTTTTGCAGCGATAAGACAGGCTGACGCGCGGGCTGGCAAGCTATTCCTGCGCCTTAGCCCTGCATGGGCGGCCAGGGGCGCACGTCTTCGGCCGCGATCCAGGCGTGCACCCAGCCGGGCAGGGGCTGGGCGGCAAGCTCTGCCTGCCCGAGCGCGGCCAGAACCTCACCGAGCGGCACGATGCCGCCGCGCCCCGTCACCGCGCAGCGGCAGAGGATATGGTTCGCGCATTGGCCATCGCGCGACCACATGGATTGCTCGATATATATGAACCGCGCATCCCACCCCACCAGCCTTGAGCGCATCTCGACCCGGTCGAACATGCGCACGCGGCGGCGGTAGCGCACGCTTGCCCCGGCTATGGCCATCCCCCAGCGTTTGCGCCGCAGCACCCCGATCAACCCGACGCGCGTCACCAGCGGGATACGCCCCAGATCAAAGAGCGTGAGTGTGCGCCCGTTGTTGAGCTCGCGCCACAGGTCGATATCCCAGGGCAGGCAATAATGCTGCGAGACATGCGTGCCCGTCAACGGCAGGGGCGGCGAATTGCGATGCTGCCATAGCTGCCAGAACATTCGGATCACGGGATACATGGGGGGGGCCTCCGCTGGTTGCGGCGCTGGCTTGGCAGGCGCGCCGCCCCTCGTCAACCGCAACCGCGCGTCAGGCTTGCGCTCGGGCGGCGGCCCGCATAGGTCTGGGGCAAACCGACAAGAGGGCCGCACCGCCATGCAATCGCTTTTCCAGATCCTGATGCTGCTGCTTGATGTGGCGTGGTTCTTCATCATCGCGCATGTCATCATGTCGTGGCTGATAAATTTCCAGGTGCTCAACCTGCGCCAGCAATTCGTGGCGCAGATCTGGTATGGTCTCAATCGCCTGCTGGAGCCGCTTTATGCTCCGGTGCGCCGCATCCTGCCGCAGATGGGCGGCATTGATCTCGCGCCGCTGGTGGTGCTGATCGGGGTCTATGCGCTTCGGATCGTGCTGGTGAACAACGCGGCGGCGTTTTACTAGGCCGGGGCCTTGTCCCTCCAGGCTTGGTGTGAAACACCCTTTGCAAAAGCATATATAGTCAACGCCGACAGGATCCCCATGCCAAGCGCCGCCACGCTTTTGCGCGATGTTTTTGGCTTCGATGCCTTCCGCCCCGGACAGGAAGAGATCGTCCACACCGTCGCCTCGGGCTGCAACACGCTGGCGATCATGCCGACGGGGGGCGGCAAATCGCTGTGTTTCCAACTGCCCGCGCTGATGCGCGAGGGGGTGACGGTGGTCATCTCGCCGCTGATTGCGCTGATGCGCGATCAGGTGCGGGGGCTGCGCGCGGCGGGCGTCGAGGCGGGGGCGCTCACCTCGGGCAATACCGAGGACGAGACCGCCGAGGTCTGGGCCGCGCTCGATGAGGGGCGCCTCAAGCTGCTTTACATGGCCCCCGAGCGGCTGGCCTCGGGGGCGGCACTGGGGATGCTGCGGCGGATCGGGGTCTCGCTCATCGCCGTGGACGAGGCCCATTGCGTAAGCCAGTGGGGCCATGATTTCCGCCCCGATTACCTTGCGATCGGCGGCTTGCGGCGCGCCTTGGGTGTGCCGCTCGCCGCCTTCACCGCCACCGCCGATGCCGAGACACAGGCCGAGATCGTCGAAAAGCTGTTCGACGGCCAGCCGCCGCAGGTTTTCCTGCACGGGTTCGACCGGCCCAACATTCACCTGGCTTTCGCGCCCAAGGATAGGCCGCGCGCGCAGATCATGGCGTTTGCCGCCGCGCGTCGCGGGCAATCGGGCATCGTCTATTGCGGCACCCGCGCCAAGACCGAAGGCCTTGCGCAGGCGCTGCGTGAGGCTGGGCACAATGCCTGCGCCTATCACGGCGGGATGGAGGCGGGCGCGCGCCGCGAGGTGGAGCATCGCTTCAACACCGAGGACGGGCTTATCGTCGTGGCCACCGTGGCCTTTGGCATGGGGGTGGACAAGCCCGATATCCGCTGGGTCGCCCATGCCGACCTGCCCAAATCCATCGAAAGCTACTATCAGGAAATCGGCCGCGCAGGCCGCGATGGTGCGCCTGCCGAGACGCTCACGCTTTATGGCCCCGACGATATCCGCCTGCGCCGTGCCCAGATCGACGAGGGGCTGGCCCCGCCCGAGCGGCGCATGGCCGATCACGGGCGATTGAACGCGCTTCTGGGGCTGGCCGAGGCGCTGGAATGCCGCCGCGTGGTGCTGCTCGGCTATTTCGGCGAGGAGGCCGCGCCCTGTGGCCATTGCGACCTGTGCGAGACGCCGCCCGAGACATTCGATGGCACCGAGGCGGTGCAAAAGGCGCTCTCGGCGATCCTGCGCACCGGCGAGAATTTCGGCGCGGGGCATCTCATCGACATCCTGATGGGCAATGCCACCGACAAGGTGCGCCTGCGCGGCCATGACAGCCTGCCCACCTTCGGCGTGGGCCGCGACATCGACAAGCGCGGCTGGCAGGGCGTGTTCCGGCAGATGATGGGGCATGACCTGGTGCGCCCCGACCCCGAGCGCCACGGCGCGCTGGTGATGACCGGGGCCGCCCGCCCGGTGCTGCGCGGCGAGACGCGCATCCGCCTGCGCCGCGAGGTGGCGGGGGCCGCGCGCCGCCCTGCTGTGCGCGCGCTGGTCTCGGACGAGGACGCGCCGCTCTTGTCCGCGCTCAAGGCCAGGCGCCGGGCGCTGGCCGAGGCCGCAGGCGTGCCCGCCTATATCGTCTTCACCGACCGCACGCTGATCGAGATGGCCGAGACGCGCCCCGCCACGCTCGACGCGATGGCGCGCATCGGCGGCGTGGGGGCAAAGAAGCTGGAGCAATATGGCGCGCTGTTCCTTGAGGTCATCACCGGCGCGGCAGAGGTCATGCACCCCACCCGGCGCAAGCTTGCCGGGCGGCCCGAGGGCGCGCTCTATGACCGGCTGGCCGAGGTGAGCCGCGATCTGGCGCGCGGGGAGTGCGGCACGCTGCGGCCCCTGTCCTGCACCCGTTCCACCCTGCGCCAGATCGCCGAGCGGCGCCCCGCAAGCCTTGACGCGCTGGAACGTGTGCCGGGGATGGGGCCGCAAAAGACCGAGCGTTTCGGCGCGGCTTTTCTTGATGTCATCGCCGTGCAGAACGCAGGCGAAGATCGTCTATGAAACGTCAGGTGCGGCAAATTGTGCTATGGACAAGCTTGCCCGGATGCCGTGTCAGATGCGCAACATTTGGGCACTCTCGGGAAAAAAATGCTCAAAAAACGTGCGCCCGTCCAGCGGATGGGGCAGGGTATGCAACGATCGATAAAAACCATCAGAACGAGGAACCGCACCAGCATGGCCATTGATGAAAAACTCGCCCCCGTCTTTTCGGCGGTCCTAGATCGCAACCCCGGCGAAGCCGAATTTCATCAGGCGCTCCGCGAAGTGATGGAAAGCCTGGGTCGCGTGATCGCCAAACATCCCGGCTATCTCGAACAGGGGCTGATTGACCGGCTGTGCGAGCCCGAGCGCCAGATAATCTTTCGCGTGCCATGGACCGATGACAAGGGCCAGGTCCATGTCAATCGCGGCTTTCGCGTGCAATACAATTCCGCGCTTGGCCCCTACAAGGGCGGGCTGCGGTTCCATCCCTCTGTGAACCTCTCGATCATCAAGTTTCTCGGCTTCGAGCAGATATTCAAGAACGCCCTGACCGGCATGCCGATCGGCGGCGGCAAGGGCGGGTCGGATTTCGACCCCAAGGATCGGTCGGACGGCGAAATCATGCGCTTTTGTCAGTCCTTCATGACCGAGCTTTACCGCCATATCGGTGACAAGACCGACGTGCCCGCGGGCGATATCGGCGTGGGCGGGCGCGAGGTGGGCTGGATGTTCGGCCAGTATCGCCGCCTGACCAACTGCTATGAGGCGGGCGTGCTGACCGGCAAGGGGCTGAGCTATGGCGGCTCGCTCGCGCGCACCGAGGCTACCGGCTATGGCACGGTCTATTTCGCGCAGGCCATGCTTGAACGTCTGGGCGAGGACTTCGAGGGGCGGCGCACGGTCGTCTCCGGCTCGGGCAACGTGGCGATCTACGCCGTCGAGAAGGCGCAGAAACTCGGGGCCAAGGTGGTGGCGATGTCCGATAGCGGTGGCTATGTCGTGGACGAGGACGGCATCGACCTCGATCTCGTGAAAGAGATCAAGGAACGCCGTCGCGCGCGGATTTCCGAATATGTCAATGCGCGCAAAGCGGCTAAGTTCTATCCCGTTGACAAGGGCTCGATCTGGGATGTCTCCTGCGAGATCGCCCTGCCTTGCGCAACCCAGAACGAGCTGAATGCCGCCCATGCGCGCACGCTCGTCGGAAACGGCGTGCGACTGGTGGCGGAAGGCGCCAACATGCCCTGCACTCCCGACGCGGTCGAGGTTTTCCAGAAGGCAGGTATCCTGTTTGCGCCCGGCAAGGCGGCCAATGCCGGGGGTGTGGCTACCTCGGCGCTTGAAATGCAGCAAAACGCCAGCCGCGATGCGTGGACTTTTGACCAGACCAGGGATCGCCTTGGCGCGATCATGCGCAATATCCACGACACCTGCGCCAACACCGCCGAGGAATACGGCGCGCCCGGCGATTACGTGCTCGGGGCCAATATCGCCGGCTTTATCCGGGTGGCCGAGGCGATGCGCGCGCAAGGCGTGATCTGAGATCGCGTGAAGGGCTGGCGGGCGGTCTCGTCAGCCCCGTGTTTCCCGCTTGAAGTGATCGCGCCTGCCGTTACATGAAGGTCCGTATCGGTCACGCCCGTCCGGGCGGGTGGACGTAGAGAGAACGGGGAAGATATATGCTGGTTGTCGTCTCGCCCGCCAAGAAACTGGACATGACCCCCGCGCCGGGGATCACCCCCACGCGCCCGGCCTTTCGCGCAGAGGCCGAGGAATTGGCGCAAGTAGCGCGCGGGCTGGACGCCAAGGGCCTGCAAAAACTGATGAAAATCTCTGACAGCCTTGCGCGGCTCAACGCCGGGCGGTTTGCGGCCTTCGGCACGATGGACGCAAAACCCGCAGCACTTGCCTTTGCCGGAGACACCTATCAAGGGCTGGAGGCGGGATCGCTCGACCCCGATGAAATGGCTTTCGCCCAGGATCATTTGCGCATCCTCTCGGGGCTTTACGGCGTTTTGCGCCCGCTTGATGCGATAGAGCCATACCGGCTCGAAATGGGCAGCAGGCTGGCCACCGCGCGGGGCCGGACGCTCTATGATTTCTGGGGTGACCGGATCGCGCAGGCGCTGAAGGCGCAGGCGGCGGAGGTGGGCACCGACGTTCTGGTGAATTGCGCGAGCCAGGAATATTTCGGTGCGGTGGATGAGGCGGCGCTTGGCCTGCGCGTCATCACGCCGGTGTTCATGGAAGAGCGCGGCGGCGCGCCGAAGGTGGTCAGTTTCTACGCCAAGCGCGCGCGCGGTGCGATGGCGCGGTTCATCATCCAGAACCGGCTTTGCGATCCCGACGCCCTGCGCGATTTCGACACCGGCGGCTATGCCCATGCACCCGACCTGTCGGCCCCCGACCGGCCCGTGTTCCTGCGCGCTCAGCCTGCCGCCTGAATCGCCGCGCCCTCGGGCGGGCGCACGCCGGGCGGGGCGGCGGCGGTGATCTGCGCCACGATGGCCGCGCGCTTGAGCGGCTTGGTGAGATAGTGATCAAGCCCGGCGGCGAGGATCTCGGTATCGTCGCCATTCATGGCATGGGCAGTCATCGCCACGATCGGCACATGGCGGCCCTCGCGTGCCTCGATCTCGCGGATGGCGCGGGTGGCCTCTTTTCCGTCCATCTCGGGCATGGAAATATCCATGAACACGATATCGGGCGCGGTGCCTTGATAAAGCGCCACCGCCTCGCGCCCGTTCCCGGCGAAGGTCAGCTCGATATCGAGCGCCTGCACCATCTTGGAAAACACCAGCCGGTTGGTCTTGTTATCCTCGGCGGCGAGCACCCGCATGGCGCGCGGGGCAGGGGGGGCTTTGGCGGGCGGATGGGCCGGGTCGGTCTCGGCGGACGCGGGCGCGGCAAGGCCCGCCAGCGCGGTCAGCAGATCGCGCCGCGCCACCGGTTTCTGGAGCACAGCCTGAACCGCGCCGCGCGCAGGGTCTTGCGCGGCGCTGCCGGAATTGGGGCTGAGCACGATGACGGGCATCTCATGGCCCGCCGCGCGCAGGGCGCTTGCAAGCTCGAACCCGTCCATGCCCGGCATGTGGTGATCGACGATCACCAGGTCGGGCGCGTCACGGGCCACCAGATCGCGCGCGGCGCTGGCATCGCCGCAGGTGGTCACCGTCATCCCGAGCGCGGCCAGTTGCCGTTCCAGGAGGGCGCGGCAGGTGGTATGCGGCTCGACCACGAGCGCGCGGGCAACGCGGGGATCGGGGCGCGCGCCCTCGGGCATGGCCGCCTCGGCCACCGGCAATGGCAGCGAGAACCCGAAGGTGGAGCCGCGCCCCTCGTCGGATTCGACCCAAAGATCGCCGCCCATGAGCCGCACCAGCTTTTGTGTGATGGCAAGGCCAAGCCCGGTGCCCTCGAACTTGCGGCTTTTGGCGTCATCCACCTGGTTGAATTCGCCAAAGATGTGATCCAGCTTGTCGCGCGGGATGCCGATGCCGGTATCCTCGATGCTGATGCGGATATCGGCCTCGGCCCCGTCGTGCGCCTGCACGCCGGTGACGCGGATCATCACATGCCCGGCCTCGGTGAACTTGACCGCGTTGCCCACGAGGTTGGTGAGGATCTGCCGGATGCGCCCCGGATCACCGACAAAACGCGTCGGCAGGAACAGGTCGTAATCCACCAGGATGTCGATGCCGCGATCGCGGCAATGAGCCTGCATCAGGATGACAAGCTCGTGGATGCACCGCTCCAGATCGAACGGCTCGGGGTGCAGGACCAGCCGGTCGGCCTCGATCTTGGAATAGTCGAGCACGTCGTTGATGATGACCAGAAGCGCCTCGGCGGAATGCTTTATGGTGGTGACATACAGGCGCTGTTCGTCGTCGAGCGGACCCTCGGCCAGCAGATCGGCCATGCCCACAACCCCGTTCATCGGCGTGCGGATCTCGTGGCTCATATTGGCGAGGAATGCAGATTTGGCGCGGTTGGCGGCCTCGGCGCGGCTGCGGGCATCCTTGAGCTTTTTTTCATAGCGGATCGTCGCGGTGATGTTCTGCACGATGCTGATCATATCGCCATCCGCGCCGCGCCGGTCGGTGAGGCGGATATACTGGCCGTTCCACAGGCGCAGCACCTGCGGCTCGGGGGCCGGGCCTTGCCAGCGGTCGAGCATCTGTTCGCGCCACTTGCGCGGAGCGGTATCGCCGATATTGAAGATACCTTCCTCGGTGATGAGTTGCAGGATCTCGATATAGGTGATGCCGGGGCGCACCATTTCCAGCCCGTCGAACACCGCAAGCCATGCCTTGTTGGCCGCGATCATCCGGCTGTCTGCGTCGAAAAAGGCAAACCCGTCCTCGATCGCCTGGATCGAATGCCAGAGCCGCCGCTCGGCGATCTCGATCTTCTGGTTGGCGGCCCCGAGATCGGATTTCACGCGCTGGTTCTCGTCGCGCACGGTCTGCACTTCGGCGCGGGTCTCTGTGATCTCGGTGCTGAGCGCGCGGGCGTGCAGCCCGAGCTTGCGGTTGGCGGCGTGAAGCTCCGCCTGCTTCTGTTCCAGCAGGCGTTCGGCGGCGAGACGTGCGCGCCGTTCCTCTGCCAGCTTGTTCGCGAGGGTCATGCCCGTCCTCCGCCGCGCCGGATCGTGGTCGGGCCACAATCCGGCATCGTCGTGAAGAATGGCTTAACGCGCGCGCGAAATCACAGCGCCTCGATGGCGAGCGCGATGCCCTGACCACCGCCGATGCACATGGTGATGATCGCGCGCTTGCCGCCGGTGCGCTCCAACTCGTACATCGCCTTGACGGTCAGGAGCGCGCCCGTGGCACCCACCGGGTGGCCAAGCGCGATGGCCCCGCCATTGGGGTTGACGCGCGCGGCGTCGAGGCCAAGCCCCTTGTTGACCGCGAGCGCCTGAGCGGCAAAGGCCTCGTTCGATTCGATCATGTCGAAATCAGAGACGCTCAGACCGGTGCGCGCCAGGAGCTTTTCCACCGCCGGGATCGGGCCGATTCCCATTACCTCGGGGCGCACGCCGGCATGGGCATAGCCGAGGATGCGCGCGCGCGGCTTCAGCCCTGCGGCCTCGGCGGCCTCGGCGCGGGCAAGGACGAGGGCCGCGGCCCCGTCGTTGATCCCGCTCGCGTTGCCTGCGGTCACAGTGCCGTCTTTCTGGAACACCGGCTTCAGCCCGGCCAGCGCCTCGGCTGTCGTGGCCTTGGGATGCTCATCGGTGTCAAACGTCACCATGTCGCGCTTCACGCGCACCTCGACCGGCACGATCTGCGATTTGAACCGCCCCTCGGCAATGGCCTCTGCCGCGCGGCGCTGGCTTTCCAGCGCAAAGGCGTCCTGATCGGCGCGGGTGATGCCGTGTTCGGCGGCCACGTTCTCGGCGGTGACGCCCATATGGCCGGTGCCGAACGGGCAGTTGAGCGCGCCCAGCATCATGTCGAGCGTCTTGAGATCGCCCATCTTCGCGCCCCAGCGCTGATCGGGGATGATGAAGGGCGAGCGGCTCATGTTCTCGACCCCGCCCGCAAGGCCGAAATCGGCATCTCCCAGCATGAGCGATTGCATGACCGAAACGATGGCCTGCGCGCCAGAGCCGCAGAGCCGGTTGACGTTCATCGCGGGCGTGGTGTCGGGGATTCCTGCGTCGATGGCACTGACGCGGCTGACATACATGTCGCGCGGCTCGGTGTTGATGACATGGCCGAATACCACATGGCCGATCTGCCCGCCCTCGACGCCCGCCCGCGCCAGCGCCTCGCGGGCGACGATCGCGCCAAGCTTGGTGGGTGGCGTGCCGACAAGGGCCCCGCCAAAGGTGCCGATCGCGGTGCGGCAGCCGTCGAGAATCACGATATCGCTCATTGGGGTCCTCCTTGAATGGTTGCGGGCAAACTAGCCGCAGGGGGGCGGTCTTGGCAACGGTGACATGGGCGCGCAGGGGGCGACCGGTTCGGCGTTTGAGCCGACCGGTTCATAGGGGGCGGCGCACGCCCCCCCCCGCAGCCGTCATCCTCGGGCCGGACCCGAGGATCTCGCCGGTTGCGCACGGCTTGTCAGGACGGGGGCAAGGTGCTTGTGTAAGACCCGACCCCAAGGCCTGCCCGAGAGTACCCCGCGATGACGATCCGACGATATGACGACATCGACGAGGCGGCGCTGAGCCCTGCCGAGAAAACCCTGCTGGAGAATTGCAAGGCGGGGATGCCGACGGTTCTGGGCGATGGGGCGCTGCCGGACGGCCCGAGCGATGCGCGCAGCGTGCGGGCGGACCTGCTGCGCTATCTGATCCGCGGCGGGTGCGAGGCGTGGCCGGTGGCGGATAGCGGGGTGGATCTGTTCGGCGCCTATGTGACCGGCAGGCTCGACCTGGATTTCGCGACGGCGAAAGGGGGAACCGGGCTAGTCGCCTGCCGGTTCGAGAACCGAATCGAGGCGCTGCAAGCGCGGTTCGAGATTTTGGCCCTCGGTCGCAGCCACCTGCCGGGGCTGATGGCGCAGGGCGCGCAGGTGACGAGCAACGTGTTTCTGCGCGGGATCACGGCAGCGGGAGAGGTGAGCCTCGCCGGGGCCGGGATCGGCGGGCAGTTGGAGTGCCAGGGCGCGCGGTTCGGGAATGCGGCGGGCAGGGCGCTCAACGCGCAGAAGATGGAGGTGACGGCGCTAATTTGGCGCAGAATTGGGGCGGTCAGCGGGGCAGTGGACCTGAACGGGGCAAAGGTCGCGGACCTCGTGGATGAGGCGGCGAGTTGGGATTTGGTCGAGCACTTGCGTCTTAACGGGTTTCGCTATGAACGCATTCACGGCCCGATGGCCGCGCGGATGCGGCTGGGCTGGGTGGCCAAGGATGCCGAGGCGGCTGGCGAGTTCCACCCGCAGCCCTATGAGCAACTGGCCAGCGTGTTCCGCGCGATGGGGCATACAAGCGATGCGCGGCGGGTGATGCTGGAGAAGGAAATCCGGCTGGCGGCGGATTGGACGCGGCGGGCATTGGAGGAACAGGCCGACCTGCGCAAACGCTGCGATGCAACGCCCATGCCTGCCGATCATCACGAAATCCAGAACCGGCTGGCGCGGCTCTGGCTCGATCTGCGCATCCTGCCGGTCTGGCATTGGTTTCTGCGCTATCTGGTGGGCTACGGCCACGCGCCGCAGCGGGTGCTCTACTGGGCCGCCGGCACGATCACGGTGATGGGGCTTTTCTACCTTTTTGTCTGGAATTTCGGCGGCATGGTGCCGAATTCGGATATCATCCTGACCTCGCCGCACTGGGCAGAGGCGATGGCGGCCAATCCGGGCCTGCCCGGCGTGGCATGGGAGGGGTCGGAGGTGGGGCAGCACTACCAGACCTTCGCCGCCGCGACCTATGCGGCGGATGTGTTCATCCCGCTGGTCGATCTGGGGCAGGAGGCGGCGTGGACCGCGACCACGGCCACGCGGCTGGGCGGGCTGGCCTGGGTTGCGACGTGGTTTCTCAAGCTGTTCGGCTGGATCGTCACCGCCATGGGGGCGGCGGCGATCACCGGGATCATCCGGCGGGAGTGAGCGTGGAGCGGGGCCGTCATCCTCGGACCTGATCCGGGGATCTCCGGCACTGGCGAAAGATCCCCGCTTTCGCCGGGATGGGCGGGAGGGGACGCTCGCCTCCTGTCCCCCGCGCGCAATCAAGCAACATGCTCCAGCCGAGCAGGGGCAGGGCGGTCAGGCGCCCCTGCGCCGCTTGCCCCCGTCCTCGGGCTTGCGCTCGGGCGGATAGACCAGCCCCGCCGAGATCACCAGCTTGGCCGCGTCCTCGATCGACATATCAAGCTCGATCACGTCCTCGCGCGGGAAGTAAAGCAAGAACCCCGAGGTCGGGTTGGGCGTGGTCGGAACAAAGACGCTGAGCAGATCGCTGTCGGTCTGCGCCCTGTCGTTGATCTCGCCGCGCGCCTCGGTCGAGATGAAGCCGATGGCCCAGATATCCTTGCGCGGATATTGCACGAGGCAGGCCTTCTCGAAGCTGCGATCGGATTGGGCAAAGACGGTCTCGGCGATCTGCTTCACCCCCGAATAGATCGAGCGCACAACCGGCATCCGGTTCACCAGCGATTCGGCAAAACGGATCAGAGAGCGCCCGATCAGACCCTTGGCGATCCAGCCCACAACAATCGTGAACACCAGAAAGATGATGACGCCGACGCCGCGCAGGTTGATTCCGATATATTGCTCGGGCTGAAAGCCTGCGGGGATAAGCGGCAGCACCATCCCGTCCACCCAGCCCGCCACTGTCCAGATCAGCCACAGCGTGAGACCGACCGGCGCGACCACCACCAGCCCGGTGAGAAAACTGGATCGAAGGCCCGACAGGCGGCGCGGCTTGCGCGGCTCGGGCGGCGGGTCGTCGAAGAGCGTGTTCATCGCCAGGATCCTGTCTGTGCCACCTCTGTGCCACCGCCGTTATCTAGCCATGATGCGCCGCCGCGACAATGGGCATCCGAGTGACCCGTCGCCATATGCCAGGGGTTGCGCCGCGCGCATGGCGGGGCTATACGCGCGGAACTGAAAACCCGCAGGCACGGGCGGGCCATCCGGGGGAGACATCCCCGCTGGTCCACCGGTTGAAGCAGCCGCTTCTCTCCCCGTGCCGAGGCGCAAACCGGAAAAGGAACGGATATGGCTCTTCCCGAGTTCACTCTGCGTCAGCTTTTGGAAGCTGGCGTTCACTTTGGCCACCAGACGCAGCGCTGGAATCCCCGCATGGGCGAATTCATCTACGGTGCGCGCAACGGTATCCACATCATCGACCTGACGCAGACCGTGCCGATGCTCGACGCGGCCCTCAACGTCATCCGCGAGACCGTGGCCAGGAACGGCCGGGTGCTGTTTGTCGGCACCAAGCGGCAGGCGGCGCAGCCGGTGGCCGAGGCGGCCGAGAAATGCGCGCAGTATTACATGAACCACCGCTGGCTTGGCGGCACGCTGACCAACTGGCAGACGGTGTCGAAATCCATCCAGCGCCTCAAGCAGATCGACGAAGCGCTTGAGACCGGGGCCGAGGGCCTGACCAAGAAAGAGCGTCTTGGCATCGAGCGCGATCAGGCCAAGCTTCAGGCGAGCCTTGGCGGTATCCGCGAAATGGGCGGCGTGCCCGATCTTCTGTTTGTCATCGACGTGAAGAAAGAGGCGCTTGCCGTGGCCGAGGCCAACAAGCTCGGCATCCCGGTCGTGGCTGTGGTCGATACCAACTGCTCGCCCGACGGAATCGACTATATCATCCCCGGCAACGATGACGCAGCGCGTGCCATCGCGCTCTACTGCGATCTCGCAAGCCGCGCCGCGCTTGACGGCATGTCGGCACAGCTTGGTGCCGCCGGTGTCGATATCGGCGCGCTCGAGACCGCGCCGGTCGAAGAGGTCATCGCCGAAGCGATCGAGAGCACCGACGCCTGAGCCGTCACGAAACCGTCACGGGCGGCGGGGCATTCCGTCTCCCGATGACCCGCAATATTTGAGGAGAGCCAAGAGATGGCGATCACTGCTGCAATGGTGAAAGAACTGCGCGACAGCACGGGCGCAGGCATGATGGACGCGAAAAAGGCGCTCACGGAAACGGGCGGCGACATGGAGGCGGCCGTTGACTGGCTGCGCACCAAGGGGCTGTCGAAGGCGGCCAAGAAATCCGGGCGCACCGCCGCCGAGGGGCTTGTTGCCGTGCGCGTCGAGGGCGGCGTGGGCGTCGCCGTCGAGATCAACTCCGAGACCGATTTCGTCGCCAAGAACGCCGAATTCCAGACCATGGTGGCCGATATCGCCGGGGCGGCGCTTGGCGTGTCCGATCTCGAGGCGCTGAGCGGGGCCGCGCTGAATGGCAAGACGGTGGCCGATGTCGTCACCGAGAAGATCGCCAAGATCGGCGAGAACATGTCGCTGCGCCGGATGGCGCGCGTCGAGGGCGCGGGCGTTGTATCTTATGTCCACAATGCCGCCGCCGAGGGCATGGGCAAGATCGGCGTTCTGGTGGCCTTCGACGGCGACGAGGGCTTTGCCCGCCAGGTCGCCATGCATATCGCCGCGTCGAACCCGGCAGCGCTTGACGAGGCCGCGCTTGATCCGGCGCTGGTCGAAAAGGAACGTCAGATCCAGATGGATATCGCGCGCGAATCGGGCAAGCCCGAGGCCGTGATCGAAAAGATGATCGTTGGCCGGATGAAGAAATTCATGGCCGAGTCGACGCTGCTTGGCCAGGCCTTCGTGATGAACCCCGATCTGACGGTTGAGGCCGCCGCCAAGGAGGCGGGCACCGCGATCACCGGTTTCGTGCGCCTTGAGGTGGGCGAGGGGATCGAGAAGAAGCAGGAAGATTTCGCCGCCGAGGTGGCCAAGGTGGCCCAGGGGTGATGCAGGGCTGAATTACCCCTATGACCGATCGCGACAAAGGCCCCCGGTTTCGGGGGCCTTTTGCGTCGGGCTGCGTCGGGACAAGAAAGCGGCGGCGCGCCCGAGGACGCACCGCCTTGACCGGTCGACATTGGGGATGAACGCCGGTCAAGCCGAACCGGCTGCCAACACCGAAAAAAGGTGCCGACAGCCGGATGCCAGCAAAGCCGGAAGAAAGCCGCCCCCACGAAAAAATATGGGATTAACGTGCCTTCCAGTTGTCCCAGGCCCAAAGGCCACCACTCACGGAACGCCGCATCTTTGTGGCTTTACGCGACGTAAGGAAAGTAAGGGATTCCTTACCATGCTCGTATCATATTGATATCAAAAAATTTAAAGCACTCAGCGTCGGTCGAAGATGAATATCTGGTTCTGGAATGCGGCCTTGAGGATCGCCTGGGCGGTCGTCTCTACCGACAGCGCGCGCCGCGCAAGCCGCAGATGCTTTTCCACGGTGGCGGGCGTCAGCCCCATCAGCAGGGCGATATCCTGCACCGTCTTGCCGTCGCCGACCCAGTCGAGCACCTCGCGCTGCCGGTCGGTCAGCGGCTGGCGTGGCGAATCGTAGGGCAGGGACATGATGCAGCGATGCGCCACGTTGTTGAGCGCGAGGATATCCGCGCCGTCGCGCTGCCAGAGCGCGTCCACCTCGGCCTGCGTCATGCCCGCCCGTGCGGTCAGCGCAATCGCCGCCTTCATGCGCGGGCGCAGCGACCGAAAGCTGATCGAATAGCCCGCCGTCACACCGTGCTTGCGGTTGAAGGCGATGACTGCGCGCTCTTCGGGGGTGAAATCATCGGCCTTGAGCCGCGCATCGAGCACCGACCAGGAACCCGCGCCGTCATTCTCCAGCGACCAGCGCACCATCGGCGCGTGGAAATACAGCCCGTCATTCACGAACGGCCCGGCATAATCGGGATCATGGTTGGTCAGCACGAGGAAATCCTCGGGGCAGCCCAGCGAATGGGCGGTGCGGAACTGCGTCGAGCCATAGAGCAGCCGGTCAAACCCATAGCCCGCCATCAGCCGTGTGTGAGCATTCCACAGCTCTTCCATCGTGCTGGCATCGAGCAGCCGACCGAGCACCGCCGGGTCGATCATCCCCGGCGCTCCAGATGACCGCGCATCGCGTCGATGGCCAGCACATAGCCCTGCGCGCCAAAGCCGCAGATTACCCCAAGCGCCACGCGCGCGATATAGGAGCGGTGGCGAAACGCCTCGCGGGCGTGGATATTCGACAAGTGCAGCTCGATCACGGGCAATGCGACCGAGGTGATCGCATCCATCAGCGCCACCGAGGTGTGGGTATAGGCCCCGGCATTGAGGATGATCCCGTCATGGCGGCCCTTGGCCGCATGGATGAGATCGACAAGCGCGCCCTCGTGATTGCTTTGCGCGAACTCGACCGCAAGATCGTGCGCGTCCGCATGGGCGCGGCACATCGCCTCGATATCGGCAAGGGTCTCGTGGCCATAGACCTCGGGTTGGCGCGTGCCCAGCAGGTTGAGGTTGGGGCCATTCAGGATCAGGACGGATGCCATGCGAATTCTCCTCGTTAACTCCGTGATACCCTCGTTGGGCGCGCGCTGTCGAGGGGGCGGATTTCATGTGAACTATGCCGTCCAAGTGAACTATGCCGCCTGAACTATGCCGTCCAAGCGCATGATATCATGACGTAATTTGTAATATGTGCCTTGCCGGACGATATATATTTAACATAATACTGATTATGCGCTATTTCGACGTGGTTGCCACTTCCCGCTTCCCGAACGCCCCTGATATCACAGGGCATGTGCGAAAATATCAGAGCCGCGCCGCCATCAGGTGCACCATCTGCGCCGCCGCCTCGAACCCGAGCGTGCGCAGCGCGGCGAGCGCCTCGGCGTGGCTGTCCACGGCGGGCACCGGCAGCGCGTCTTCATCGCCTGCAAGCAGCGCCTGGGCCGCCGCCGCGCCAAACACCGTGCCCGGCGCGATGCCGCGCCCCGAATAGCCGAACACCGCCAGCCCCTCTGGCCCCAGCCGAAGGATGCGCGGCAGGTGATCCCCGGTCATGGCGATCCGCCCCGCCCAGACATGGGCGAGCGGCGCGTTGGCAAGGCGCGGATAGAGCTGCGCCAGCTTGCGGCGGGCCCAGCCCTCGTGGATCGTGCCGCCCGCGCCCATGCCGCCCAAAATCACGCGCCCGGCGGCATCGCGGCGCAACGAGGTCATGACCGGGCCGGTATCCCACGCCCCCTCGCCGCCGGGGAGCACCTCACCGGCGATATCGCGGTCCAGCGGCGTGGTCGCGATCTGGAAGAACTGCACCACCGGCAGGTCTGGCACATGCGTGCCCTCGGCGGCGTGGTGATAGGCGTTGGTGGCGATCAGCAGCCGACGCGCGCGCAGCTTGCCGCCATCGGTGCGCAACACCCAGTGCCCGCCGTGATGCTGGCAGGCGCGCACGGGGCTATGCTCGAAGAGGCGCGCCCCGCCGGCGGTGGCGGCACGGGCAAGGCCGCGCGCATAGGCCAGCGGCTGGATCGTGCCGGCGCGCGGATCAAACAGCGCGCCGTGAAAGCGCGCCGATCCGGTGCGCCGCGCGGCCTCGTCGCGATCCAGCAGGGTGACCGGCGCGCCGCGCGCCTGCCCCTGCGTGGCGCGGCGCGTCAGATCGCGCAACCCGCCGGGCGCGTGCGCGAGGTGGAGCGTGCCGTTGCGACGTGGCTCGCAGGCGATCTCGTGCCGCTCGATCAGGTCGAAAACGTGGTCTGGCGCGGCGGCCAGCGTGGCGTTGAGCGCCTCACCCGGCCCCTCGCCCAGCCGCATGGCCACCGCGTCGGGCGGCAGCAACAGCCCGGCATCGACAAGCCCCACGTTGCGCCCCGAGCCGCCAAAGCCCACATGCGCAGCCTCGAGCAGCACCACCTCGGCACCCTTCTCTGCCGCCGCCAGCGCCGCCGACAGCCCGGTATAGCCACCGCCGATGATCGCCAGATCGGCGCTGCGCTCGCCTTGCAGGTCGGGCGCGGAAAATATCTCCTGGGCGCTGGCCTGCCAGAGCGAGTTTATTTCAGTATTATTATTTCTTTCCAGCTTATTGCGCCTTGTTCTTCATGTTCAGAAAAACGCCTGAAGCCCGGTTTGCGCGCGTCCGAGGATGAGCGCGTGAACGTCGTGGGTGCCCTCGTAGGTGTTCACCGTCTCGAGGTTGACCATGTGGCGAATGACCTGAAATTCCTCGGAAATGCCGTTGCCGCCATGCATGTCGCGGGCGTGGCGGGCAATCTCCAGCGCCTTGCCGCAATTGTTGCGCTTGATGAGGCTTATCATTTCGGGCGCGGCACCCGCCTCGTCCATCAGCCGCCCCACTCGCAGGCAGGCTTGCAGGCCGAGCGCGATCTCGGTCTGCATATTGGCCAGCTTGAGCTGAAAAAGCTGCGTCTGCGCCAGCGGGCGGTTGAATTGCCGCCGGTCGAGCCCGTATTGACGCGCCGCGAACCAGCAGAACTCGGCCGCGCCCATCACCCCCCAGGCGATCCCGTAGCGAGCGCGGTTGAGACATCCAAAAGGCCCTTTAAGCCCTTGAACATTCGGCAAAAGCGCGTCTTCGCCGACCTCGACCCCATCCATCACGATCTCGCCCGTGACCGAGGCGCGCAAGCTGAGTTTGCCGCCCACTTTGGGCGCGCTGAGGCCGGGCGTGCCGCGCTCCAGCACAAAGCCGCGAATGCGCCCGTCATGGGCATCGGATTTTGCCCAGATCACAAAGACATCGGCGATGGGGCTGTTGGAAATCCACATCTTGGAGCCGGTGAGGCGATAGCCGCCGTCGATTTTCTCGGCGCGGGTCTTCATCCCCGCCGGATCGCTGCCCGCGTC
>DISF01000065.1:31301-58538 GCA_002421985.1 Roseovarius sp. UBA6217
AGCGAGGACTGCACCGACATCATCGAGCGATAGCCCGAATCGACGCGCTCGATCTCGCGGGCGACGAGGCCATAGCTGACGTAACTCGCGCCAAGCCCGCCATATTCCTCGGGAATGGTGGTGCCAAGCAGCCCCATCGCGCCCATCTCGCGGAAAATTTCCGGCTCTACCCGTTCCTCGCGAAACGCAGCGATGACGCGCGGTTGCAGCTTTTCCTGCGCGAAATCACGCGCGCTTTGGGCGATCATCCGCTCCTCTTCGGAGAGTTGATCGTCAAGGCGCAGCGGATCGGCCCAGTCGAAACTGCCGAGATCGGGCGCATCCTTGGCGCGGAGCGGGGGCGTGGGAGCATTCATGGCGCTATCCTCAACATTTTGGGTGGATTCGCGCAAGGATAGACTGGTCAAACCGTTGCGAATAGCGATATTTCCACATGGACCTATGAGCTTTCCGCATGAAAGGCCGCTCCCATGCCCCTGCCCCGGCGCAGCCTGCCTTCGATTTCGAGCTTGCGTGCGCTGGAAGCGCTTGATCGGCTGGGCAGCGCCACGGCGGCGGCGGCGGAATTGTCCCTGACGCAAAGTGCGGTCAGCAGGCAATTGAAAACGCTTGGAGAATTTATCGGCCATCCCATCCTGATCCACGAGGGGCGCGGCGTGCGGCTTACACCCGAGGCCGCCGATTACGCCGCCCGCGTGCGCGGCGCACTGGAGCAGATCGCGCAGGCAACCATGCGGATTTCGGTCAACGCGGCGGGCGGCACGCTCAGCCTTGCGATCCTGCCCACCTTCGGGATGCGCTGGCTGGTGCCGCGCCTGCCCGATTTCGCGCATCGTCACCCGGAGGTGACAATCAACCTTTCGACCCGGCTATATCCGTTCAGCTTTGCCTCGGAACCCTTTGATGCAGCAATACATTTCGGAATGCCGGATTGGCCGGGCTGCGGCGCGCTGCGGTTGCGGCGCGAGGCGGTCATGGCGGTGGCGACGCCCGAATTCCTCGACCGGCACCGCGCCCTGCGCGCCCCGCACGACCTGTTGCGCCTGCCGCTCTTGCATATCGGCACGCGCCCCGATGCCTGGGCCGACTGGTTCGCCGCGCAGGGCGTGACCGGCGCGGCGATCAGCGGCACGATCCATGATCAGTTTTCAACCATCCTGCAAGTGGCGCTGCACGGGCTGGGGGTGGCGCTGCTGCCCGATTACCTTGTCGAGCAAGAGCTTGCGACGGGGCGGCTTGTGCCGGTCTGGGGCGGGGCGGTGACGATGCGGGGCGCCTATTACCTCGTCTGGCCCGAACGCCGCGCCCATGATGGCGCGCTCAAGGCGTTTCGTGACTGGCTGGCCGGGCAGGCCGAGGATGAGGACGCCCTGCCCCGCTGAATGGCCCGCTGAGCGGCCTTAGCCGAGCGCATAGCCCGCGCCGCGCACGGTGCGCAGCGGATCCTCGCCGCCATGCTGGCACAGCGCCTTGCGCAGCCGCCCGATATGCACATCGACAGTGCGGGTATCGACATAGATATCGCGGCCCCAGACCCGATCGAGCAATTGCTCGCGCGACCACACGCGGCCGGGCTTTTCCATGAAGGTGGTGAGCAGGCGAAACTCGGTCGGGCCGAGTTTCAGAGGCTTTTCGGCGCGCGTCACGCGATGGGTTTCGGCGTCGAGCACGATGTCCTGGTATTCCAGCCGCTCGCCCACACTCGCGGGCCGGGTGCGGCGCAGTTGCGCGCGCACCCGCGCCATGAGTTCCACCAGAGAATAGGGTTTGACCACGTAATCATCGGCCCCGGTCTCGAGCCCGCGCACGCGGTCCACCTCCTCGGAGCGGGCCGAGAGCATGATGATCGGGATGGCGCGCGTCTCGGAGCGGGTCTTGAGCTGGCGGCACACCTCGATGCCCGAGACATTGGGCATCATCCAGTCGAGCACGATGATATCGGGCGGGGCCTCTGCCACCATCATCAGCGCCTCCTCGCCATTGCTGGCGTTCAGCACGCGAAAGCCGTCGGCCTCGAGGTTATAGCCCAGAATCTCGCGCTGCGCGGGCTCGTCCTCGACCAGAAGCACGGTGGGTTGATCGGTGGACATCGGCCGCCCCTCCCCGTCACAATACCGGCGAAATCGACGGGTCGGTAGAGGTCTTGTCCCCCTTGGGGCGCGGCTCGTCGGGCATCTGGCCCGACACCAGATAGATGACCTGCTCGGCCACCGAAGTGACAAGATCGCCCATCCGCTCGGTGTTCTTGGCGATGAAATGCAGGTGCATGCAAGGCGTGATGTTGCGCGCATCCTCCATCATGAAGGTGAGGAACTCGCGGAAGATGGCGTTATACATCTGGTCCACGTCCTCGTCCCGGCGGATCACCTCGGCGGCGACATCGGCATCGCGCTGGATATAGGCGTCGAGCACATCCTTGAGCATCTCCTCGACCTCGCGCGCCATGCGCCGCAGCGCCGCCGGAGAGCCATTCACCGGCGTCATCGAGGTGAGCACGGCGGTGCGCTTGGCGATGTTCTTGGCGTAATCGCCGATCCGCTCGAGGCTGGCCGAAATCTTGATGACCGTGAGCACCAGCCGCAGGTCGCCCGCCGCCGGCGAGCGGATCGCCAGCACGCGCGCGGCCTCTTCGTTGATCTCTTCCTCAAGCGCGTCGATCTCGCGGTCGCGGCGGCGCACCTCCTCGGCCAGTTCCTCGTCGCGCGTCTCGAGCGAGCGCGCGGCATCGGCGATGGCGCGCTCGACCATGCCACCCATCTTCATGATCTGGGCCTGGATGGTTTCAAGATCGCGGTCAAACGAGGACACGATATGCTTTTCACTCATGGGGGTTCCTCCGCCGGGTGCGCGCCTTCTGGTGACGTGTAGCCCTCTTGGACAACAGGAATGTTAACGTTTTGCAACAGATTTATGACATCACGCGGGGGCTGCGCCGCCCTCACCCGTCCCAGCGCGGCAGGATCACGGCAAAGCTGCTGCCCTCGCCGGGCCGCGAGGTGATGCGCAACCGCCCGCGATGGCGGTTGACGATATGCTTGACGATGGCAAGGCCCAGCCCGGTGCCGCCCATCTCGCGCGAGCGGTGGGTATCGACGCGGTAGAACCGCTCTGTCAGGCGTGGGATGTGCAGCGGGTCGATGCCGGGGCCACGGTCGCGCACCGTCACGGCAATCGCCGGGCCGCGCAGCGTGACATCGTCGGGATGCGGCGCGAGGGTGATCTCCACGCGATTGTCTGCCCCGCCATATTTGATGGCATTCTCCACGAGGTTGGTGAACACCTGCTGAAGCTGATCGGCATTGCCGGGCACCAGACAGGGCTTGCCGGGGGCAAAGCGCAGCGTGCAGCCGCGCTCTCGCGCGAGCGGGCGCAGCATGGTCACCACGGTGGCGATGACACCCACAAGATCCACCGGATCACGCGGGCGCACGCGCTCCTCGCCCTCGACCCGGCTCAGCGACAAGAGGTCACGCACCAGCCGCTCCATCCGCGCGGCCTCGCGCGCCATGATCGCCAGAAACCGGTCGATGGCGGCCTCGTCGCGGCGCGCAGGCCCTTGCAGCGTCTCGATAAAGCCCATCAGCGCGGTCAGCGGTGTGCGCAGCTCATGGCTTACATTGGCGACGAAATCGCGCCGCATCTGCGCCGCCTGCTCGCGTTCGGTCAGATCCTCGAACGACACCAGCACGCCGCGCGCGCGCGCATCGACCGCGACGCCGGCGACATGGGCGCGAAAGGTGGTGTCGCGGCCATCCTGCGCGGTCTGGTAGCTGATGCTGCGCTGCGTGCCGTCACTGGCTGTGGCCTCGATGGCGGCGCGCAGGTCGGGCTGGCGCATGGCAGTAAGGAAATGGCGCCCCTCGATCGCCTGGCCCAGCATCTCGCGCGCCGCCTGGTTGGCCGCAAGGATGCGCGCGTCAGGCCCGACCAGCACCGCCGCGACGGGCAGACCCGAGAGCAGCGAGGCCACCACCTCCATGACGGCTCAGACCTCGCGCAGCCCGGCGCGAAAGCGGCGCATCCGGTCCTGGTAGAGCAGCGCGCTGGCGCGCAGCCCGGCAATGGCCTCGGCGTCGAGGCTGCGCACCACCCGGCCCGGCGCGCCCATCACCAGGCTGCCATCGGGGATATCCTTGCCCTCGGTCACAAGCGCCCCCGCGCCGATCAGGCAATCGCGCCCGATCCGCGCGCCGTTGAGCACGGTGGCCCCCATGCCGACAAGGCTGTTCTCGCCGATGGTGCAGCCGTGCAGCATCGCCTTGTGGCCGATGGTGCAGCCTGGCCCGATGCTCAGCGGATAGCCCATATCGGTGTGCAGCACGCAGTTTTCCTGCACATTGCTGCCCGCGCCCACGCGGATTTCCTCGTTGTCGCCGCGCAGCGTCGCGCCGAACCAGACCGAGGCCCCGGCCTCGATCACCACGGCCCCGATCACGTTGGCATCGGGCGCGACCCAGCTATCTGAATCGGCCTTCGGGGCAATCCCGTCCAGGGTATAAAGCGTCATAGCGTCTCCTCGAATTCGGTTTGCAGGCGGCGGACATGATCGTTGAGCCAAGGCTGTTGCGTGCGGCGCAGGCGGGTGGCCTCGATGATGGTGCGCAGACGCGCCTCGGTTGTGTCAAGATCATCGTTGACCAGCACGAAATCATAGCTGTCCCAATGGCTGATCTCGTCCCAGCTTTTCTGCATCCGGCGGGCGATCACCTCGGGCGCGTCCTTGCCGCGCTCCTGAAGCCTGCGGTGCAATTCGCGGATCGAGGGCGGCAGCAGAAAGATCGACAGCGTATGCGCGCCAAGCGCCGAGTTGCGGATCTGCTGCGCGCCCTGCCAGTCGATGTCAAAGAGCACGTCGCGCCCCGCGTCGATGGCGGCCTGCACCGGGCCCAGCGGCGAGCCGTAGAAATTGCCGAAGACATGGGCGTGTTCCAACATCTCTCCCGCCGCCACCTGCCGCTTGAACTCTTTCTCGCGCAGGAAATGGTAATCGACCCCGTCCACCTCGCCCTCGCGCGGCGCGCGGGTGGTGGCCGAGACCGAGAAACCCAGCGTCTCGTCCCAGGCCAGAAGCCGCCGCGACAGGGTGGATTTGCCCGCGCCCGAGGGCGAGGAGAGGATAATCAAGAGGCCCCGCCGATCCGTCATCGCCTGCGCCCCGGCATCTTCTTTCTGGTCCGAATACTCATGTTCCCCCGCTTCCGCTCATTCCACGTTCCGGATCTGCTCGCGCATCTGGTCAATCACGGTCGTGAGTCCCAGCCCCAGCGCCGCCAGCCCCGCGTGCTGCGCCTTGGCGCACAGCCTGTTGGCCTTGCGCATGAATTCCTGCGCGTGGCGAGGGCGGTCATCGAGCGGAGCATGGGCGGCGGGCCTTTCCTTGGGCACTGTTGCCCCCTGTTAGCCATTGCGCGCAGGGCTGGCAAGCGCGCGGCCAGCGCGCGCCCGGTGCCATCCCTGCCCTGTGAGGGTTAACCAGATGCCGCGAATTTTAGATACATACGAGGCAAATTATGGCAATCTTGATGCACCGCCCGATGGTGCAGGCGCGGCATTACCCGCGATCGCGGATCGAGGCCAGAGCGCAGGGCGGTAGCGGCACGCGGGGGCGTGACGGGTGAGGAAGGGGTGAAATCATGTGGGACGATCACAAAGAGACCGGCGAGTTCACCGACGACGGCCACGACATAAAGGCAGGCGCAGACATCGAGGCCCAATTGCGCGCCTTTCGCGCCCATTGGCAGGCGTGCCGCCACGGCCATGACGTGCCCCGGCGCGCCGATATCGACCCGCGCGGCATCGAACCGCTTATTTCCAGCGCCTTCATCGCCGAACGGATCGCGCCCGGCGTGGTGCGGTTGCGGGTGGCGGGGATGCAGCTCAACGATCTGATGGGCATGGAGGTGCGCGGGATGCCGCTGGCCTGTTTCATCGCGCCCGGTGACCGCGACGCCTTTGGCCTGCGGCTGGTCGATCTGTTCGACGGGCCGTCGATCCTGAGCATGGCATTGCACAGCCGCCGGGGGCTGAGGCGGCCCGCGCTTGCGGCCACGCTGATGATGCTGCCGCTGCGCAGCGATCTGGGCGATGTCTCGCGCGCACTGGGCTGTCTGGTCGCGCATGGGCCCATCGGGCGCAGCCCGCGCCGCTTTGCCATTGCGCGGGCCGAGGTGCTGCCGCTTGATGGCGGCGGGCGCGCGCGCACCGCCCCGACGCTGCGCGCGCTGAAGGGCGGCGCATTGCTGCGCGCGCCCGGCCCGCGCAACCGCGCGCATCTGCGGCTGGTTACCTGAGCCTCGGGCCAGACCTTAACCCGCCTGCGCCGCGCTCATATGCTGGCGCAGGCCCTTGAGTTCCTCGGCCACGAGAAAGGCAAGCTCCAGAGACTGGCTGGCATTCAGGCGCGGATCGCAGGCCGTGTGATAGCGTGCCGACAGGTTTTCCTCGGACAGCGCGCGCATCCCGCCGGTGCATTCGGTCACGTCCTGCCCGGTCATCTCGAAATGCACGCCGCCCGGAATGGTGCCCTCGGCGCGGTGGATGGCAAAGAATTCCTGCACCTCGCGCAGCACCGCGTCAAAGGGCCGGGTCTTGTAGCCGGTGGCCGATTTGATCGTGTTGCCATGCATCGGATCGCAGACCCACAGGACATTCGCGCCCTCTTTCTCGACCGTGCGGATGAGGCGCGGCAGATGCTCGCCCACCTTGCCCGCGCCGAACCGCGCGATCAGCGTCAGCCGCCCGGCCTCGTTCTCGGGGTTGAGCGTGGCCAGAAGCCGCTTGAGATCGTCCGTTGTCATGGTCGGCCCGCATTTGAGGCCGACGGGATTTTGCACCCCGCGCAGGAATTCGACATGCGCGCCATCCGGCTGGCGCGTGCGGTCGCCGATCCAGAGCATGTGGCCTGACCCCGCCAGCCACTTGCCCGAGGTGGAATCGAGCCGGCACAGCGCCTCCTCGTATTCCAGCAGAAGCCCCTCGTGGGAGGTGTAGAAATCGACCGTGCGCAGCGTGTGCGCGCTATCGCTGTCCACGCCCGCCGCCTTCATGAAATCGAGCGCATCGGCGATATGGTTGGCCATCTCGCGGTATTTCGCTGCCTTCTCGCTCTCGGTGAAGCCAAGCGTCCATTGATGCACCTGATGCACATCCGCGTAGCCCCCCGTCGAGAAGGCGCGCAACAGGTTCAGCGTCGCCGCCGCCTGTGTATAGGCCTGCAACATCTTTTCAGGGGCAGGAATGCGCGCCTCGGGGGTGAAGGGTAATTCGTTGATGATGTCGCCCCGGTAGCTGGGCAATTCCACGCCATCCACCACCTCGGTGGGTGCCGAGCGCGGCTTGGCGAACTGGCCTGCCATGCGCCCCACCTTGACCACCGGCACCTTGGCACCATAGGTCAGCACCATCGCCATTTGCAGCATGACCTTGAACGTGTCGCGGATCGCATCGGCGCTGAACTGGTCAAAGGCCTCGGCGCAATCGCCGCCCTGGAGCAGGAACGCCTCGCCGCGCGACGCGGCCCCGAGCGCGCGCTTGAGCCTGCGCGCCTCGCCAGCAAAGACCAGCGGCGGATACTGGCGCAAACGTTCCTCGACCCGGGCCAGCGCGCCCGCATCGGGATAATCCGGCATCTGAACCCGCTCTTTCGCGCGCCAGCCGGTTTTCTGCCAATCGGTCATCCTCAAGTCTCCGCCTTGTCATTCGGTATGCGATCAGACCTCTATATAAGCGACGCGAAAGGCAGAGACCAGAAGCGGTTTTGCCCGAGATACAACATGCGCGCGCGTGTTTGGCTTGTGAATCGCGATGGTTTGGTGACACTGAGGCCCGAGCCATGCGAGACAGGGGGCCACATGTCGGATGTCGTGACGGTCAAGGTGGATGTGCCCCGCGCACCGACGCGGTTCGTGTTCGTGCTGCTCGACCAGTTCACGCTTCTGAGTTTCGCAGGTGCCCTCGAATGCCTGCGCATCGCCAATCGCATGGCGGGGGCAGAGCTTTATAGCTGGGCGCTGACCGGCGAGACGGAGGATGTCGTGGCCTGCTCGAGCGGGGTGCGGTTTCACATCGATATCCCGCTTGAGGATCTCAACCGCGAGGATGTGCTGATCCTGTGCGGCGGGGTCGATGTCCAGCGCACGGCAACCAGGCGGATGCTCAACTGGCTGCGCCGCGAGGCGCGCCGGGGCTTGCGCATCGCGGGCCTGTGCACCGCGCCTTGGGTGCTGGCCAAGGCGGGGCTTCTTGATGGCAAGCGCGCCACGATCCACTGGGAGAACCACGATGCCTTTCTCGAGGAATTCGACGAGGTAACGCTTACCAAGTCGATCTTTGTCATCGACGGCAACCGCATGACGACGGCGGGCGGCACCGCCTCCATCGACCTGATGCTGAGCCTGATTGCCGACGAACATGGCGAAAAGCTCGCCAATGCGGTGGCCGATCAGCAGATCTATTCCTCGATCCGCACCGACCGGGACACGCAGCGCCTCTCGGTGCCCACCCGCATCGGCGTGCGCCACCCCAAGCTGAGCCAGGTCATCCAGATGATGGAGGGCAATATCGAGGAGCCGATCAGCCCCTCGATCCTCGCGCGCGAGGTCGGCATGTCCACGCGCCAGCTCGAGCGGCTTTTCCGCCGGTATCTCAGCCGCAGCCCCAAGCGCTATTACATGGAATTGCGCCTGCAAAAGGCGCGCAACCTGCTCATGCAGACCGATATGACGGTGATCAACGTGGCGCTGGCCTGCGGCTTTGCCTCGCCGTCGCATTTCTCCAAATGCTACCGCGCGCAATACCAGACCACGCCCTATCGCGAGCGCGGCACGCACGGGGCGCGGCTCTCGGTCTGAAAGCGGCGCAAAGCGGGGGCCAGCCCCCGCACCCCGGGATATTTCAGGCCAGAAGAAAGATCAGCCGGGCGTGATCCGGCAGGCCGCGTCACCCCCGACACTCAGAACCCGGATACTGCCATCGGGGGCCTCGCGGATGTCGCGCAGGTGGCCCGTCCGGGGCGATTTCAGGCGCGCTTGTCCCTCACCTGCCCCAACCCCATGAGCGCGAGCACCCGCGCCTCGATATCGGCGGCCGAAAGGCGGGCGGTGGCATACATGTCGGCGGCGCTGGCCTGGTCGATGAAGCTATCGGGAAGCACCATCGAGCGGAACCGGAAACCGCGGTCAAATACCTCTGCTTCGGCCAGTAAATGGCTGACATGGCTGCCAAATCCGCCAATCGCGCCTTCCTCGACGGTGAGCATCGCCTCGTGGTTTTCGGCCAGGTTCAGGATCAGGTCGCGGTCCAGCGGCTTGGCAAAGCGGGCATCGGCCACGGTGGGGGTGATCCCGCGCGCGGCCAGCCCCTCGCAGGCGCGCATCACCTCCGACAGTCTTGTGCCGAAGGACAGGATCGCCACGCCCGCCCCCTCGCGGATCACGCGGCCGCGCCCGATTTCCAGCGGCACGCCGCGCGCGGGCATCTCGACGCCGGTGCCCTCGCCGCGCGGATAGCGGAAAGCTATGGGGCCGCTATCGTGGCGCGCGGCGGTGGCGACCATATGTTTGAGTTCCGCCTCATCGGCGGCGGCCATCACCACAAAGCCGGGCAGGTTCGAGAGGAACGCGATGTCGAACGCCCCCGCATGGGTCGCCCCGTCCGCGCCGACAAGCCCGGCACGATCAATGGCGAACCGCACCGGCAGGCGCTGGATCGCCACGTCATGCACCACCTGATCGTAACCGCGTTGCAGGAAGGTGGAATAAAGCGCGCAAAAGGGCCGCATCCCCCCCGCCGCGAGACCGGCGGAAAAGGTCACCGCATGTTGCTCGGCAATGCCCACATCGAAAAGCCGCGAGGGGTAGCGCTCGGCAAAGAGGTTGAGGCCGGTGCCATCGGGCATCGCCGCCGTCACCGCGCAAATGCGCGGATCATCCGCAGCCTCGGCCAGCAGCGCATCGGCAAACACGCGCGTATAGCTCGGTGCGTTCGACGGGGCCTTGTGCTGCTTGCCGGTGACGAGGTCGAATTTCGCCGTCGCGTGGCCGCCATCGCGGGCCGCCTCGGCGGGGGCATAGCCCTTGCCCTTTTTCGTCAGCACATGGATGAGCATCGGCCCGGTCGCGCGCTCCTTGACGGTGCGCAAGACCGGCAAGAGCTGATCGAGATCGTGGCCGTCGATGGGGCCGACATAGCTGAAGCCCAGTTCCTCGAACAGCGTGCCGCCCACGGCCAACCCCTTGAGCATGTCCTTGGCGCGGCGCGCGCCCTCCTGAAAGGGCGGCGGCAGAAGCGAGATCGCGCCCTTGGCTGCGGCCTTGAAATCCTGGAACGGCGCGCCCGCGTAAAGCCGCGACAGATAGGCCGAGAGCGCCCCCACCGGCGGGGCGATCGACATCTCGTTATCGTTCAGGATCACGATGAGCCGCTTCTTCAGGTGGCCCGCATTGTTCATCGCCTCGAACGCCATGCCCGCCGACATCGCCCCGTCGCCGATAACCGCGATGGCGTCGCCGTGGCCGGTCTCGCAGGCACCGCCCAGATCGCGCGCCACGGCAAAGCCAAGGGCGGCGCTGATCGAGGTGGAGCTATGCGCCGCGCCGAACGGATCGTAGGGCGACTCGGATCGCTTGGTGAAGCCCGACAGCCCCCCCTTCTGCCGAAGCGTGCGGATACGATCGCGCCGCCCGGTCAGGATCTTGTGCGGATAGCATTGGTGCGACACGTCCCAGATGATCTTGTCGCGCGGCGCGTCAAAGACATGGTGCAGCGCCACGGTAAGCTCTACCACGCCCAGCCCCGCGCCCAGATGGCCGCCGGTTTCCGACACCGCCGCAATGGTCTCGGCGCGCAATTCGCGCGCAAGCTGCGGTAGTTGCGCATCGCTCAGCCGCTTGAGATCGGCGGGGATATGCACCTGGTCCAGAAGCGGTGTCTGCGGTCTGTCGGACATGAAACCCCTTCCCGGCGTGGCGCTCAGCTATGGCGCGAGATAGCGAAGCGCGCGAGCGCCTGCAAGCAATGCGCCTTGTCACCAAACACAGATAGGGCGTCACAGGCACTGTCCACAAGATCCGCCGCGCGGGCGCGGGCCGCATCGAGGCCCAGAAGCGACACGAACGTGGCCTTGCCCGCGGCGGCATCCTTGCCCACGGCCTTGCCGGTCAGCGCGGCGTCGCCCTCGACATCGAGAATGTCATCGGCAATCTGAAAGGCAAGGCCGAGGCATTCGCCATAGCATTGCAAGGCGCGGGTTTGCGCGGGCGTGGCCTCTGCCATCACCGCGCCTGCGGTTGCGGCCCAGCAGATGAGCGCGCCGGTCTTGCCCGCCTGAAGGCGGGTGATCTCGTCAAGCGTCAGGGGCGTGGCCGCGCTTTCGGCGGCGATATCCTGCGCCTGCCCGCCCACCATGCCGCCGATACCGGCGGCGCGGGCAAGGCCCCGCACCAGCGCGAGGCGCGCGGCCTCCGGGCAGGGCGTGTCACACAGCAGATCAAAGGCCAGCGCCTGCAACGCGTCGCCCGCAAGCACCGCCGTGGCCTCGTCCCATTTGCGGTGCACGGTGGGTTTGCCGCGCCGGATATCGTCATCATCCATGCAGGGCAGATCGTCATGGATGAGCGAATAGGCATGGACCGCCTCGATTGCCGCTGCCGCCGGGGCCGCATCCTCGCGGGCAATCCCGAAGATTCGCGCCCCCTCGATCACCAGCATCGCGCGCAGCGCCTTGCCTCCTTCGGTGGCATAGCGCATCGCCTCGGCCACGGGGCCGTCCTGCGCCGCAAGCGCGGTCTCGATCTGCCCAAGCGCAAGGGCTGCATCGCGCGCGAGCGTATCGTGATCGAGCGGCTGCGGCGCGGCTGCGGGCGCGTCGCGCGCCATCACGCCCCCTCGACCGGCACCGCGCCCACGGGCGCGCCTTCGGCATCAAGGGTGATCGCGGCCACCTTTTCCTCGGCTTCCTTGAGTTTGGCCTCGCAGCGTTTCTTGAGAGCTGCACCGCGCTCGTAAAGCGCGATCGACTCGTCGAGCGCCACATCGCCCCGCTCGAGCCGCCCCACGACATGCTCAAGCTCTGCCATCGCCTGCTCAAAGCTCAGCTCCGTGACCGGTGTTTGCGCCATGCCGTGCTCCTGCTGCCTGATCCTCGGGGCAAAGCATAGCGGGGCCGGGGCGGCGGTGCAATTCGGTTGACGCCCGCCATGCTCTGGGAAAGACTTGGGCGCATGAGCGACCCCACCCCCCTGCCCGCCCCGATATCCGGGGATGACCTGCCCGAGGGGGCACGGGTCGGTGCGCTGATCCGCCACGTTCCGGGCAAGCGGCGCATCCATGCGGGCCTGTGGCAGGGGCGCGCCGCGATCTTTCGCTTTGCCGAGCCCGAGACCGCCGGGGTGCAGGCGCACGAATGGCGCGAGGCCTGCCGCATCTGGCCCTATATGCAGGGTGCGCGGTTCCGCGTGGCCGAGCCGCTGGCCTATCTGCCCGAGCACCGCCTCATCGTGATGGAGCGGGTCGCGGGCAAGCCGCTGCTCGATCACGTTGCGCATTTGCCCGCTCACCGCCGCAGCGCCGCGCTTACCCCCGCCGCCGCGTGGCTGCGGCGCTATACGGATGTGTCCGAGGTCTGGCATGAGGCGCGCTGCGCGGGGTGGCTGGCGCGGGCCGAACGGGCGGCGCAGGCGCAACCCTTCGCGCGGCTGCGCAGCATCGAGGCGGGCATTCTGGCCGAGATCACGCGGCTTGCCGGGCGGATCGACGGGATCGAGTGGCGGGTGGCGATCTGTCACGGCGATTTTCACCCCAACAATCTGCTGGTGGAGGGTGAGCGCCTGACCGGGATCGACACCGGGGCCTCGGGGCGGTTGCCGGTGCTCAAGGATGTCGCGCGGATGCTGATGCATCTGGCGCGGCGCGGGCTGTGCCCCTCGGGGCGGGCATGGTGCGGGGTGGATGCGGGGATGTGCGAGGCCTTTGCCGAGGCCTTTGCCCTGACCGAGGCCGAGCGGCGGCTGGTGCTGCCGTTCTTTCTGGGCGTCGAGGCACTTCTCCGGGTCGAGACCCCGGCGCTGCGGCCCCGGCGCATCCGCACCGCCGAGCGCGTCTATCGCGCGCTTGGCGAGGATCTCGCCGGGCTTGGCCCGGTCTGAACCGGGATGCCTCCGCAGCGGGGTCATCCTCGGGGCAAGCCCGGGGATGACCCGCGCTGCCCGAGGAAAACGCCGCTCTAGCGCAGGATGCTGCGCCCGGCATAGATCGCCGTCTCGCCCAGCATTTCCTCGATTCGGATCAACTGGTTATACTTGGCCAGCCGGTCCGAGCGCGCGAGCGAGCCGGTCTTGATCTGCCCGCAATTGGTGGCGACGGCCAGATCGGCGATGGTGGCATCCTCGGTCTCGCCCGAGCGGTGGCTCATGACGTTGGTCATGCGCGCGCGATGCGCCATGTCCACGGCCTGAAGCGTTTCGGTCAGCGTGCCGATCTGGTTGACCTTGACCAGCATGGAATTGGCCGCGCCCCGCTCGATCCCCATCGCCAGCCGCGCGGGGTTGGTGACAAAAAGATCGTCGCCGACAAGCTGCACCCTGGCGCCTAGCGTGTCGGTGAGCATCTTCCAGCCCTCCCAATCGTCCTCGGCCATGCCGTCCTCGATCGAGATGATCGGGTAATCGGCGCAGAGCGCTTGCAGCCAGGCGACATTTTCTTCGCTCGACAGGCTCAGACCCTCACCGGAAATTTCATATTTTCCACCTTTGTAATATTCCGTCGCCGCGCAATCGAGCGCGAGATAAATATCTTCGCCGGGCCTGTATCCCGCCTTCTCGATGGATTTCAGAATGAAATCGAGTGCGTCGCGCGTGCTCGACAGGTTGGGCGCGAAACCGCCCTCGTCGCCCACGCCGGTGGCCAGCCCCGCCGCCGAAAGCTCCTTTTTCAGGGTGTGAAACACCTCGGCCCCCATGCGCACCGCGTCGCGGATATTCTCGGCGCTGACCGGCATGATCATGAATTCCTGAATGTCGATGGGGTTGTCGGCATGTTCGCCGCCATTGATGATGTTCATCATCGGCACCGGCAGGACGCGCGCCGAGGTGCCGCCGACATAGCGATAAAGCGGCTGCGCGCTGTAATCGGCGGCGGCCCGCGCACAGGCGAGCGAGACACCGAGAATCGCATTCGCCCCCAGCCGCGCCTTGTTGGGTGTGCCGTCAAGCTCGATCATGGTCTCGTCCACGGCCACCTGCTCGGTCGCGTCCATGCCCAGGAGCGTCTCGGCGATCTCGCCATTGACGCTGGCGCAGGCCTCGAGCACGCCCTTGCCGCCATAGCGGCCCGCGTCGCCGTCGCGCTTTTCCACCGCCTCATGCGCGCCGGTCGAGGCCCCCGAGGGCACCGCGGCGCGGCCCAGCGTGCCGTCCTCCAGCGTGACCTCGACCTCGACGGTCGGGTTGCCCCGGCTGTCAAGGATTTCGCGGGCGTGAATGTCGATGATGCTGCTCATGGCGTGCCTGTCCCGGAGTTGAAGGAATCCTGCCCGCCCCATAGCAAGAAACCCCGGCGATGCAAACGCCCGAGCTTACCCGTTGCGGCGACGCAGCATCATCGCGGCGAGATAGACGATCCCCGCCCCCGCCAGCCCGATCACCCCGGCATTCACGGGGGCAAGATTGGCCACGATCACACCCGCCAGCGCCCAGATCACCGCCGCCGGATAGGCAAGGCTGTCGGGCCGCGCGCGCGTCATTGCCGCCGCGATCATCAGGGCCAGCGCAAGCCCCGCATAGGCGGCGGCCGTCTCTGACGTGATCCCATACCCCGCCAGCACCAGCCCGACCGAGACCGAGGCCGCCGCCGTCAGCCATCCGGCATAGGCACCCACCGGCTCGACCTGCAACCAGCGGTCGCTACTCCCTGCACGCATCAGCGCCACCAGCGCCGCCACCAGCATGATCCAGATCAGAACCGTCGCCGCGAGGACCGAGAGTTGCGCCACCGCGATCCAGCCGCTGCCCACCGCGAGACTGAGAAACAGGGCCGCGCGCCCAGTCCGCCAGTCCGGCGCATCCGCGCGCGCAATGAGCCCAAAGCCGGTGCCCGCGATCAGCCACAGATAGATCACCCCCCAGATCGCGAAGGCATAGCCCGCAGGCTGCACCGGAGGATTGTCTTGCGGCACGGGAAATTGATCGGGCGCAAAGCCCTTGAACCCCTCCGACAGGAACGGCGCGCCCGCGAAGGCCAGCGCGGCCACGAATGTGAGGATGGCGATGGCGCGTGTCATGGCAGTCTCCCGGAGCTGAGGGCCTCGCGCCGCACCCTCGCCCGGTTTTGAGCGGCGCTCAAGCTGATTTGCGGCCCTGCCGCCGCCGCCCCAGCCGCGCCTCGCGCATCAGCGTATAAAGCCCCGAGGCCACGATCACGCCCGCGCCCATCAGTGTCCAGAAATCGGGCCGCTCGCCAAAGACCGTGCCCCCGATGATCAGCGCAAAGACAAGCCGCGCATAGCGAAACGGCGTCACCACTGCCACCTCTCCCACCCGCATCGCCGCGACAATGGCATAATAGGCCGCCACACCGCACAAAAGCGCCAGCCCCAGATCGCGCATCTCGCCCGCCCCGAGCGCCACCGGCGCGCCGCCCAGTGCCATCAGGATCGCCCCTGTCGGCACCAGCGTCGCGAAAGCATAGGCCGAAAGCTGCATCGACGAGATCGCCGCAGGCACCGCCCGCGTCGCCAGATCGCGCACCGCCAGCCCGATCACCGCCCCCACCGCAAAAAGCGAGGCGGGCGCGAATCCCGCAAGCCCCGGCCGAATCACCATCAGCACGCCCGCGAATCCCACCAGGATCGCCAGCCACCGCCGCCAACCTACCGGCGCGCCCAGAAACACCGCCGCCCCCAGCGTGACGACAAGCGGCGTCGCCTGAAGGATCGCCGAGGCGGATGACAGCGGGGTCAGCGCGATTGCCGTCACGAAGCACATGGTGCCCGCCATCTCGCCGAGATTGCGCAGGATCACCGGGCGCGCCAGCAGATCGCGCGTGATCAGGTGCCGCCCCTGCCCGCGCGCGATCGCGGCAAAGATCACCGCGCCGCCAAGCCCGATCACCGCGATGATCTGCCCTACCGGCATGGTCTCGGCCAGCCGCTTGATGAACATGTCCTCGAGCGCGAAACCGGCCATTGCCAGAACCATCAGCACGCTGCCGCGCAGGTTGCCCATATCGGGGGGCCTTTCCCTTCGGGGCGTCGTTCTCTCGTGGCGCGCCTGCGCGCCGGGAGAAGGCCGCGCCGTCATGACAGCACGACAGTGCCGCTATGCTTGGCCTTGTGCTCGGGCTCGACATGGATCGTCACCCGCGCATCCGGCAACGCCTCCATCAGCGCCGCCTCGATCCGGTCGCAAATCTCGTGCGCGGCGTCAACCGTGGTCTCGCCCGGCATCACGAGATCGAAGTCGATGAAGGTCACCGGGCCTGCGTGGCGCGTGCGCAGGTCATGCGCCTCGATGGCCACGCCGTCGCGCCCGACCTCGGCAATGGCCGCGCGGATCGTGGCCAGCTCGCTTTCCGAGACCGCCTCATCCATCAGCCCGCTGAGCGATCCGCGGATCACGCCCCAGCCCGCCCACAGGATGTTGAGCGCCACCAGCACCGCCATGGCCGGATCGAGCACCTGCCAGCCCGTGACCACCGCAAGCCCGACGCCGATCAGCACGCCAAGCGACGAGACCACATCGGTCATCAGGTGCTTGCCATCGGCCACCAGCGCGGGCGAGCGCCCCGCGCGCCCCGCGCGGATCAGAAGCCACGCCCAGACCCCGTTGATCGCCCCCGCCCCCGCGCTCACGGCCAGACCCAAGAGCGGCTCGTCAAGCGCGCGGGGGGCAAGAAACCCGTCCCAAGCCTCGCGCAGGATGAAGACCGCAGCAAGCACGATCAGCACCCCCTCCAGCACCGCCGAGAAAAATTCGGCCTTGTGATGCCCGTAAGGGTGGTTAACGTCCGCCGGGCGCTTGGCCACGCGCAGCGCCACGATCACCGCCAGCGCGGTGGCCAGATTGACGAGGCTTTCCAGCGCATCCGACATCAGCGCGACAGAGCCGGTCACCTGCCACGCCACCAGCTTGAGCGCCATGACGAAAAGCCCCACCAGCACCGAGCCGATGGCCAGCCGCATCACCCGATCCATGGCGTCAATCCTTCTTGTGGCGCGGCACGCCATAAAGCTCCAGCCGGTGCCCCACCAGCCGATAGCCCAGTTTCTCAGCGATGCGCTCTTGCAGCGCCTCGATCTCGGGATCGACGAATTCCACCACCGCGCCGCTCTCGACATCGATAAGGTGATCATGATGGGCGCGCTCGGCATCCTCGTAGCGCGCGCGCCCGTCGCCGAATTCGAGCTTGTCGAGGATCCCCGCCTCCTCCAGCAGCTTCACGGTGCGATAGACCGTCGCGATCGAGATGCGCGGATCGCGCGCGGCGGCGCGGGCGTGCAGTTCTTCGACATCGGGGTGATCGTCCGAGATTTCCAGCACGCGCGCGATCACCCGGCGCTGCCCGGTCATCCTCAGCCCTTGAGCTGCGCAGCGCTTGGTGATGGTGTCGCGCATGGCACGCCTCCGATTGGCTCTTGCGCGCTGCAATAGCGCCCCGGCGCGCGCATTTCCACCGTTTTCGCACCCGCGCGGGCACCCGCCGCCGCGACCGGGGCCGCCGGGGCCGCGCCGCTCGCTGTGTGCTGCCCCTCACACCGCGCGCACGCGCGGCACGCGCCATTTCGCCCCCGGCTCGACAATCAGATCGGTGAGCGCCCAGACCAGCGCATCCACCCGGTCGGGGCTGCCCTTGCCCTCGAAGCCCCGGCTGGTCATCGCGCACATCTGGTCCTCAAGCCGGGCCAGCCCGCGCAGGTGATGCACCCGCCCCTGCTCGTAAAGCGCGGCCACCGGCTCGGCGCGCGCGGCCTTGCCCCGGCTGGCATGGACCTTGCGCAACGGCACCAGCGGATCGACCTGCCGGATCACCTGCTCCACCAGATCGCCGCCCTGGTTGACCTCGGCCACCAGCCGCTCGGCCCCCCAGCGCTCCATCGCGCGGATCGCGGCGCGCGCCCAGGTTGCCGGGCTGGCCGCGCTGAGGCTGGCATCATCGAGCACCCAGGCGCGCCAGTCATGCACCGGGCCGCGCGTCACCGCGCCCACCACCACGATCCCGCATTCATCCGATCCGGCGTGGCCCGTGACCGGCGGATCGACCGCGACCACGATCCGGTCGAGATCGGGGGCGGCCTCCACCCGGCCCGCGTCGATCATCGCGGGCGTCCAGAGCGCATCCTCGGCGGCATCGACCAGCACGCCGTCAAGCTCCTGCCGCCCCAGCCGCGTGCCGGCATAGCGCGCCCGCACCTCTTCAAGGAAGCCCTGCGCGAGATTGGCGGCATTGGCCTCGGTCGGCGCGCTCGTCACCACCGTGCTGGCGCTGGCGAGTATCTCCTTGAGGACGCCCACGTTGCGCGGCGTCGTGGTCACGCAGACCTGCGGTGCCTCGCCCAGCCGCAAGCCGAATTGCAGCATGTCCCAGGTGTCGCGCGCCTTTTTCCACTTGGCCAGCTCATCCACCCAGGCCCCATCGAATTGCGGCCCGCGCAGGCCCTCGGGCTCATGCGCCGAGAACACCTGCGCCACCGCCCCGTTGGGCCACACGAGCCGCCGCCGCGTCGCCTGCCATTCGGGACGGCGGTCGGGCGGGCTGCACGCCATGATGCCGCTCTCGCCGAACACCATCACCTCGCGCACCTGATCCACCGTCTCGCCCACCAGCGCCAGCCGCCGGCACGCGCCCTGATCGAGCGGCAGCGCCCCTTCGACGCGCGCACGCACCCATTCGGCCCCGGCCCGCGTCTTGCCCGCGCCGCGCCCGCCCAGGATCACCCATGTGCGCCAGTCCCCCTCGGGCGGCAATTGGTGCGCCATCGCCCAGAACTCGAAGATATAGGGCAGCGCCAGCAACTCACCCTCGCTCAGGGCAGCGAGGAATTCGTCCTGCGCATCGCGCCCTTCCGAGACGATCCATTCGGCACCGTATCTCAATCCGGGCGGCGTCAAAGTCGATGGCGTAGCCGTGGACGATGCCACGTTCGTGCTGTCTGCGTTTGTCAAGCTGTGCCTCCATTTCGATGGCGATCTTGAGCCATTGACGGATTTCCGCCGTGGCCCGCGTCGCGTTTTTCAACTCTTCAAGCTCCCCGGCCCGTATCCGCCGATAAAGCGCCTCAAGCTCCCCGCGCATGTCTGCAAGTTGCTCTTCAAGCACGTTGATCGCGCTGGTCAGGCCCGAAGGCCCCTCCTCCGGGGTGATCAGAACCATGCGTATCGCTGCCTCATGCCGTTTTCCTCTCGCGATGCCCCCCGCCCGCGCCGACATGAAAAAACGGCCACCGGGATGCCCCGGGGCCGCTTGCCCATCTCGTCCAGCAGGACACAACCCATACGGGAAAGGGCGCACAAAGTCAAATGTGGCACCCTCGCCAACCGCCCGGCTTCTTTGGCTTTTCTTAAGATTTCGGCGCACCCCCCGCCCGCCACGCGGCCCAGTCCTCGGGCGTGTCGAGATCGGTCACCGCGCGGCGGCCGGGCAGCGCCACAAGCCGCAGATCGTGGCGCGCGAGAACCTGCCGCGCGCCCTCGTCGCCGCGTAGCCGGGCCAGTTCGGCCAGGCACCGCGCCGGGAACACCACAGGATGCCCCGGCGTGCCATCCGCCGCCGTGGCGCGCAGGATATGCGCACCGTCAAAGCCGCGCAAAACCGCGCGCAAATCCGCGCCCGTGATCTCGGGCAGGTCCGGCAACAGCACCATGAGCGCGCGCCCCCCGGCCCACGCGGCACCACGCCGCAACGAAGCGGCCATGCCCTCGCCCGCGTCCGGCACCTCCTCCACCACCAGCCGCGGCCCGGCCAGCGGCTCCAGCGCCCGCGCCCGCGCCCGCGCGCCCGGCGGCAGCGTCACCAGCACATCAAGCCCGGTTCCCAGCGCCACCGCCACCCGGTCGGCAATGAGCGCGCGGGCCCGCACGCTCTCCAGCAGCTTGTCGCGCCCCCGCATCCGCCGCGATGCCCCCGCCGCCGGAATGAGGATCCCCACAGCCATCTAGCGGATCAGATTGAGCCGAAGCCTCAACCCCCGCCGCGCCTCTTGCGGCAGATGCCGGTTGAGCCGCCGGTTGACCGCGCCGAAAATTCCGATGATGACCAGCGTGAGCAAGATGAAATACCCTGCCAGGATCGGATAGGGCACGAAGGGGTTGAACGTCTTGTCGGCGAAATAATTGGCATAATAGAGCGCATCGCCGCGCTGTTGCCACGCCGGAAAGCCCGAGAAAAACACCAGCGTCGTGGAATGGAACAGAAAGATCGCCTCGTTGGTATAGGCAGGCCACGCGAGCCGCAGCATGGTCGGCCACACGATCCGGCGAAACCGCCGCAGGCCCGAGAACCCATAGGCATCGGCAGCCTCCACGTCACCCTTGGGGATCGAGCGCAGCGCGCCATAGAAAATCTCGCCCGAATAGGCGGCGGTGTTGAGAAAGAGCACGATCAGCGCCCCCAGCCAGGCCGAGGTAAAGGCGTCAAAGACCGGGCTGACCTTCTTGAGCGACAGAAACAGGAAATAGGCGAAAAAGAACTGGATAAAGAGCGGCGAGCCGCGAAAGACAAAGATGAACCATTCCGACGGCTTGCGGATGAACGGGTTGCGCGCGCCCTTGCCCAGCGCCACGACGGTGGCCAGAAAAAACCCGGCCGCCAGCGCAATCGCCCCGAAATACACGTTCCAGATCATCCCCGAGCCGATCAGCGTGACATGCTCGCACAGCGTATAGCCCTCGCGCGGCAAGAGCCGCTCGCCATAGCCCAGCGAGCGCAACGCGTAATCCTGAATGGTCTGAAGGCAGCTCATGTTGCCCTCCGCTGTGCTTCGCCACCCGTGGTGGCCTGCCCGTGGCTGAGGCGCTGCATGACGCGTTCCAGCACCACCTCGGACACCTTGGTGAGGCCAAGGTAAAACACCAGCAATGCGAGGAAATACCACATCCGCCAGTCGCCATGCGGATAATCGGTAAAGCGCGGTAACGCCGTGCCGCCCAATTCGCGCGCCCAGTAAACGATATCCTCGACCCCCAACAGAAACAGCAGCGGCGTGGCCTTGGTCAGCACCATCCACAGGTTCGAGAGGCCGGGCAACGCATAAACCCACATCTGCGGCACAAGGATGCGCCAGAAGCATTGCCTGCGCGACATGCCATAGGCCTCTGCCGTCTCGATCTGCGCGCGCGGCACGGCGCGCATGGCCCCATAAAGGACATTGGCCGCAAAGGCGCCGAACACGATGGCGAATGTCAGCACCGCGATGAAAAACCCGTAGGCATCATGCACCCATTGCGGGGAATTGCCCAAGGGCAGCTTGGCCGCCTGACAGACCACGAAATCATTGCCCTGCCAGATCTCGTCGGGCCAGTCGGGGCATTTGATCTTGTGGCGGATCACCTCGAAAATCTGGTCCAGCGCGATCACGAAGAAGAGGAAGAACGCGATATCGGGCACGCCGCGCACCACCGCGATATAGCCCTTGCCCGCCCAGGCCACCGGCGCGATCCGCGAGCGCGCGGCCATCGCCCCGCCAAAGCCAAAGGCAAGCGCCGCAGGCGCGGTGAGCGCCAGCAACAAAAGAACCGTGCCCACCGCGACATAGAGATTGGCGTGTTTGGCCGTGGTCAGATAGCAGGCCATCCAGCGCCAGCCCTCAAGCGTGGCCGGATCGGAGCAAAACGAGAAAATGGCGGCCTCCCTCGGGCTGGATCACCCCCGCACATGGCGCGCGGGGGCCGCAAAGGCGTCACTCGAAGGTCGAGGAGACATCCCATTTCTCGATCAGCGCGTTGAGGCTGCCATCATCCTTCATCGACTGGATCGCGGCGTCGAACTTGGCCCGCAACCCGGCGTCGGATTCGCGCACGCCTATGCCCACGCCACCACCAAGCGGCACGTCCTCGCCTACGAACATAAGGTCGGGGTCTTCCTGCGCGATCGGCGCGAGATAGGATTTGTCCGCGAGCACCGCATCCGCCTCGCCGTTGCGCACGGCGGCAATGGTTTCCTCGGGCGTGGCGAATTCCAGCAGGGTCGCGCCGGATTCCGCCACGTATCCGGCCTGGATGGTGCCGGTCTGCGCCGCGACCACGCCGCCCGTCACATCGACATCCGCCGACATGCCAAGATAGGCCGACGGGTCCGGCGGGGTATAGTTCTGCGTGAAGTCAATGACCTGATCGCGCTCGTCGGTGATCGACATGCCGGCGATGATCGCGTCATAATTGCCCGAGACAAGGTTGGGGATGATGCTGTCCCAATCGGTCGTGACCCATGTGCAATTGAGCCCGGCGCGCTTGCACAGCTCGTCGCCCAGCTCGCGCTCGAACCCGTCCACCTGACCGGCATCGTTGATGAAGTTCCACGGCGGATAGGCCCCTTCGGTGCCAAGCCGCACCACGTCCTGTGCCATCGCCATCCCGGCCATCATGGCCACGGCGGCGGTTGAAATCAGCAGCTTTTTCATACGTCTCTCCCTCATTGTTGGCAACAGTCACGCGGCCTTGGTGGAGCTGAGAAAGCCCCGCAGCCGCTCTGACTCGGGCGCGCCGAACAGCTTGTCGGGCGCGCCCTCTTCCTCGATCAGGCCCTGATGCAGGAACACGACGTGATCGCTCACATCGCGGGCCATGCTCATGTCGTGGGTGACGATCATCATGGTGCGGCCCTCGGCGGCCAGATCCTTGATGACGCGGATCACCTCCTGTTCAAGCTCGGGATCAAGCGCCGATGTCGGCTCGTCGAACAAAAGCGCCTCCGGCTCCATCGCGAGCGCCCGCGCAATCGCGGCGCGCTGCTGCTGCCCGCCCGAGAGCTGCGCCGGGTAAGCATCGCATTTGTCGCCGATCCCCACCTTGTCAAGATAGCCGCGCGCGGCGTGCTCCACCTCGGCCCGGTCGCGGCCAAGCACGGTGACGGGGGCCTCCATCACGTTTTGCAAGATGGTCATATGGGCCCACAGGTTGAACTGTTGAAACACCATGCTGAGATTGGTGCGGATGCGCAAAACCTGTTTGGCATCCGCCGGATGGCGGTTGAGGCCGGTGCCCGCCCAGATCACCGGCTCGCCATTGAACAGGATATCGCCCTGCTGGCTGTCCTCCAGCAGATTGGCACAGCGCAGAATGGTGGATTTGCCCGAGCCGGACGAGCCGATAAGCGAGATCACATGCCCGCGCGGCGCGGTGATATCCACGCCCTTGATGACCTCGAGCGCGCCATAGGCCTTGTGCAGGTTGCGGATCTCGATCACCGGTGTGTCGGCCACGCGCGCCCCCCTGATGGACGTATACTTTGCTGTTTCGTGACACTAGGGCGGAAAATCATGCGCATTGCAACTTGCAAAGCGGCGAAATGGCGGGGTTCGCGCTCGATATGGTGCCCGGTCAGACCAATTCGGCGGCAGGCGGGGGCGGATCGGGCACGGCGAGATAATCTGCGATCATGTGCGCGTCACCCGCTGCCGGGCGCGGGCGCTCTCCTGATCGGTGAGGCCCAGAAGGCTTGCCACCAGCCGCATCAGCGCATCCTCATGCGCCTCGCGCGCGCCATCGGCGAGCGCCACCTGCCACAGCGCCTCGATCACCTCGGCGCGCGCCTCATGGGGCACCGCATCCTTGATCGCGCGGGTGAATCGCACCGTGTCGGGGGCCTCGGCCTCCAGCACCTCGGCATCGGCGCGCAGCGCCTCGGCCTCTGCCGCGTCAAGCCCATAGCGCTCGGCGATAATCGCCGTGATTCGCGCGCGCTCTGCCTCGGCATAGTCGTTATCGCTGCGGGCAAGCCGCACCATCAGCGCCGACAGCGCCAGACGCGCATCCGCATCGGGAAGGGTTTCGGGGGCGGGGGCCAGAAGCCGGGTCAGGAAATCAGCGAACATGCCCCTGTCATAGCCCAGCCGTTTGCCCCCGCCAATGGGTCAGAGCGCCGTCCAGCCGCCATCGACGCTGATCGTCGTGCCGGTGATTTGCTCTGCGGCATCGGAACAAAGAAAGAGCGCCGTGCCGCCCAACTGCGCGGTGGTGGCGAATTCCTTGGAGGGTTGCCGCTCCAGCATGACCTTCTCGATCACCTCGTCGCGGTCCATGCCGTATTTCTCCATCGTGTCGGGGATCTGCGCCTCCACCAGCGGCGTCAGCACATAGCCCGGACAGATCGCATTGGCCGTGATCGGCTCGCGCGCGGTTTCCAGCGCGGTGACCTTGGTCAGCCCGACGATGCCATGCTTGGCCGCGACATAGGCCGATTTGAACGGGCTCGCCGTCAGGCCATGCGCCGAGGCGATGTTGATGATCCGCCCCCAGCCCGCCTTGCGCATCACGGGCAGCGCGGCGGCGGTGGTGTGAAAGGCGGAACTGAGGTTGATGGCGATGATCGCATCCCATTTCCCGGCCGGAAATTCGTCAATCGGCGCGACATGCTGAATGCCCGCGTTGTTGACGAGAATATCGCAGGCCCCGGCCTTCTCAATGAGCGCGCGGCACTCATCTGCCTTGGACATGTCGGCCTTGATATAGCGCGCCTCCACGCCGGTTTCGTCGGCGATTCTCCGGGCCAGCGCGTGATCGTCCTCCGAATCGGTGAACGAGTTCAGCACCACGTTCACGCCCGCGCGCGCCAGCTCCTCGGCGATGCCGAGGCCGATGCCCGAATTCGACCCGGTGATGACGGCGGTCTTGCCTTTGACACTCATGCTCTGTCTCCCAATATACATTGCGTCCGCAGCATAGATGCCGCGCGGGCGAAATGCACGGGGGCTTGCGCGGGTGGGGCGATCACGTCCGGGAGAGGGGCCAAAAAAAACCCCGGCACAAGGCCGGGGTATAGTCATTGAGGCAGGTTTCATACAGGCAAGAAACCTATCGAGCAGTGACCCCTTTATAAGCAATCTCGCGCCGCGCTCCAAGCTAAAAGTTTGAAAAGATGTGAATCCGGTCTTAGGCTTGGGGTCAAGAAAACAAGGCAGAGCAGGAATTGTCGCCAGAATGGCACCGGATTTTTTCCCCAGAATGCAGGCCGCGCTGGCGGCCCTCGCGCTTGCCCTCGCAGGCTTACCCGCAGCCGCCGGGCCCGCGCATGGCATAGCTATGTATGGCACCCCGGCCCTGCCACCGGATTTTGTGTCGCTGCCCTATGCCAACCCGGATGCGCCCAAGGGCGGGCGCGTCGTCACCGGCAATGTCGGCGGCTTTGATTCGCTCAACCCCTTCATCCTGCGCGGCACCCCGCCCTGGCAGTTGGCAAGCCTCACCCATGAGAGCCTGATGGGGCGATCCTGGGACGAGCCGTTCACGCTTTACGGTCTTCTGGCCGAATCGGTCGAGACCGACGCGGCGCGATCCTGGGTCGAATTCACCCTGCGCGAGGAGGCCCGATTCTCCGATGGCAGCCCGGTCACGGTCGAAGATGTGATCTGGTCTTATGAGACATTGGGCACGCGCGGGCACCCGCGCTATCGCGACTTCTGGGACAAGGTGGCGCGGATCGACGCCACGGGGCCGCGCTCTGTCCGCCTCACCTTCACCGAATCCGACCGTGAACTGGCGCTGCTCGCGGGGCTGCGCCCGATCCTGCAAAAGGCGCAATGGGACGGGCGCGACATCGCCGAGGGCGGGCTTGACGATGTGCCCCTGGGCACCGGCCCCTACACCGTCACGGACTACGAGCCGAACCGCTTTGTCACCCTCACGCGCAACCCCGATTACTGGGGCCGCGCTCTGCCGCTCACCCGAGGCACGCATAATTTCGACGAAATCCGCATCGAGTATTTCGGCGATGACACCGTGCTCAAGGAGGCGTTCAAGGGCGGGCTTCTGTCCTATGTGCGCGAATTCAACGCCGAAGCCTGGGCCACGCAATATGATTTTCCCGCTGTCGCCCGTGGCGAGATCACGCTCTCGGAAATCCCCCATGCCACGCCCTCGGGGATGACCGGTTTCGTGATGAACACGCGCCGCCCCCCCCTGGATGACTGGCGCGTGCGCGAGGCGCTCATCACCGCGTTCAATTTCGAGCACATCAACGACACGCTCACCGGCGGGCGACAGCCGCGCATCACCTCGTATTTCTCGGGCTCGGATCTGGCCATGCGACCGGGGCCCGCCGAGGGGCGCGTGCGCGACTTGCTTCTGCCTTTCGCGGACACGCTGCCCCCCGGCGCGCTCGACGGCTATGCCCTGCCCAAGGGCGACGGCACCGCGCGCAACCGCGCCGGGCTGCGCCGCGCGCGCGCGCTTTTGGCAGAGGCGGGCTGGCGGGTCGAGGGCGGGCGACTTGTGAATGCTGTGGGCCGCCCGCTCGCGCTCACTGTGCTGTTGCAGCAGGACGGGCTGATCGCGCAGGCCGGCGCGATGATGGATATCTATGCCCGCGCGCTGGAACGGCTCGGCATCGCGCTCACCATCGAGACGGTGGACCGCGCGCAATATGGCGAACGGGTGGCGCAGTTCGATTTCGACCTCACCATGATGCGCCGCTCGCTCTCGCTCAGCCCCGGCAACGAACAACGCTTTTACTGGGGGTCCGATCACGCCGACACCCCCGGAAGCCGCAACCTGATGGGGATGCGCTCGGATGCGGCCGAGGCGATGATCGACGCCATGCTTGCCGCGCCCGACCGCGAGAGCTTCATCGCCGCCACCCGCGCGCTCGACCGGGTGCTGACCGCCGGGCGCTATGTCATCCCGATTCACCGCTATGCCGTGGGCCGTATTGCTCACAAGGCGGAATTGGCCTATCCTGTGGATAACCTGCCGATCTACGGGGACGGGATTCATTTCCTGCCCACGGTCTGGTGGGACAAGAGGCGCGAATGAAACAGCGTCCCATCGAGCAGAGCAAACAGAGACACAGGCAGCATCATGCGCAAACTGATCGCCCTCGCCCTTATCGCCGGTCTTGCGGGCTGTGCCACCGTCGATGGCATCGGGCGCGACATCTCGGGTGCCGCCCGCGGCGTGCAAAGCTGGTTCTGACCGGCCCGGACCATCGCGCAGGCCCCCGGCCCTTTGGCCTGTCCTGCGCCCATAATCGCCCATTCCCCCTTGACGCCCCCGCCCGGCCTGTCAAAACCCCTGATATGAGCACCGCCACCCTGAC
>DISF01000065.1:58573-72018 GCA_002421985.1 Roseovarius sp. UBA6217
GTGGCCGAGGAAGGCACCGCGCTGCGCGAGGTGGTCGGCCCCGAGGCCGCGATCCACGTCTTTTCCGGCCATATGCCCGGCGATGCCGACATGATCGCCGATTGCGGGCTGGTGCCGATGATAAATTCGGTGGATCAGTTGATCCGCCATGCCGAGGCCCTGCCCGGCCACGCTTTCGGCATTCAGCTCGATACCGGCATGAACCGGCTCGGGATGGAGCCCGCCGAATGGCAGGCGGTGCGCGAGATCGCGCTGGCGCAGGCCCCCGCGCTCATCATGTCGCACCTCGCCTGCGCCGACGAACCGGATCACCCCATGAACGCCCGGCAACTGCGCGCCTTCCGCGAGATGACCGAGGGGCTGGATATGCCCCGCAGTCTCGCCAATACCGGCGGTGTCCTGCTGCACCCGGACTATCATTTCGATCTGGCCCGGCCGGGTATCGGCCTTTATGGCGGCGCGCCCTTCGCCGAGGCGCGCCCCGTCGTCACGCTCGACATCCCCGTGATCCAGTGCCGTGATCTGGAGGCGGGCGAAAGCGTGGGCTATGGCTGCGATTTCAACGCCGGCCGCCCCTCGCGAATCGCCACAATCGCGGCGGGCTATGCCGACGGTATCCTGCGCGCGATGGGGCCGCGCACCGTGCTTTATGCCGAAGACACCCCCTGCCCCATCGCGGGCCGCATCTCGATGGACCTCATCTGCGTCGATATCACCGATCTTGGCCACGACCCGACGCATCTGCGCCTTCTTGGCCCCGAGCAGGGCATCGACCGCCTTGCGGATAATGCGGGCACCATCGGCTATGAAATCCTCACCTCTCTGGGGGGGCGCTACACGCGGCGCTATCTGGGCGCATGAGCGTGCTGGCGCGCTTTCTCGCCGCGATCGGGCAAGCGGTGATCGCGGCGCTGGCGGGCGTGGGGCGGGTCACGCTTTTCGCCGCCGAGACCATAAGCCACCTTGCGCGCCCGCCCTTCTATAGCCGCGAATTCCTGCACGCGCTGATGCAGATCGGCTGGTTTTCGCTGCCGGTGGTGGGGCTCACCGCGCTTTTCACCGGCGGCGCGCTGGCGCTTCAGATCTACGCGGGCGGCGCGCGCTTCAACGCCGAAACCGTGGTGCCCTCCATCGTCGCCATCGGCCTCACACGAGAGCTTGGCCCCGTGCTGGGCGGCCTCATGGTGGCGGCGCGCGTGGCCTCCTCGATTGCCGCCGAGATCGGCACCATGAAGGTGACCGAACAGATCGACGCGCTCACCACCCTTTCCACCAACCCGATGAAATACCTCACCCTGCCCCGCGTTCTCGCGGCCACGCTGGCGGTGCCGGTGCTGGTCGCGGTGGGCGACGCCATCGGCATCATGGGCGGGTTCATGGTCGGCGTCGGGCGGCTCGATTTCGGGGCGGCCACCTATCTCAAGACCACTGTCGATTTCCTCGAGACATGGGATGTCGTCTCGGGCCTCATCAAGGGCGCGGTCTTCGGCTTCATCGTGGCGCTGATGGGCTGTTATCACGGGATGAATTCCAGGGGCGGCGCGCAGGGCGTGGGCCACGCGACCAAGCGCGCGGTGGTGGCCTCCTCGGTGCTGATCCTCGCCGCCAACTATATCCTGACCGAGGTGTTCTTTTCGACATGATCGAGCTGCATGACGTTCACAAGGCCTTCGGCGCGAACCGCGTGTTGCGCGGGGTCAACCTGACCATCGACTCGGGCTCCTCCATGGTCATCATTGGCGGCTCGGGCACCGGCAAATCGGTGGCGCTGAAATGCATCCTTGGCCTCATCCGCCCCGATAGCGGCACCATCACGCTCGATGGCCAGGACGTGACCAAGGGCGACCGCGACGCCTTTCTGGCGCGCTTCGGGATGCTGTTTCAGGGCGGCGCGCTGTTCGATTCGCTGCCTGTGTGGCAAAACGTGGCCTTTCGGCTGCTGCGCGGCTCGCTTGGACGCCCCAAGGCCGAGGCGCGCGAGATCGCCATCGAGAAACTGCGCCGCGTCGGCCTCAAACCCGAGGTGGCCGACAAGTTTCCGGCAGAGCTGTCGGGCGGGATGCAGAAGCGTGTCGGTCTCGCCCGCGCCATTGCGGCGGAGCCCGAGATCATCTTTTTCGACGAGCCGACCACCGGGCTTGACCCGATCATGGCGGGCGTCATCAACGAGTTGATTCGCGAAATCGTGGTCGAGATGGGTGCCACCGCCATGACCATCACCCATGACATGACCTCGGTGCGCGCCATCGCCGACAACGTGGCGATGCTGCATGACGGCGTCATCAAATGGACCGGGCCGGTGGCAGATATGGACCATTCCGGCGATCCCTATCTCGATCAGTTCATCCATGGCCGCGCCGAGGGGCCGATCGAGGCGGTGCGCTGAACCGGCCCTGCGCGCCCCGGCTTTGGGATTGCGCGGCGCGGGGCGATAGACTAACGCGTGCCGCGACAGGCGTGAGGAGCGATGACCATGACCAAGCCCGGCACCACGACCGATACGGGCGGCCTGACCTATGCCGCGGCCGGCGTCGATATCGACGCCGGCAACGCGCTGGTGGAGCGGATCAAGCCCGCCGCCGCCGCCACGAAACGCGCGGGCGTGATGTCGGGGCTTGGCGGCTTTGGTGGCCTCTTTGACCTGCGCGCCGCCGGGTTCACCGATCCGGTGCTGGTCGCGGCAACGGACGGGGTGGGCACCAAGCTGCGCATCGCCATCGACACCGGGCTGGTGGATGGCGTGGGCGTGGACCTTGTCGCGATGTGCGTCAACGATCTGGTCTGCCAGGGGGCAGAGCCGCTGTTTTTCCTCGACTATTTCGCCACCGGCAAGCTCGATGTCGAGAGCGCCGCACGCATCATCGAGGGCATCGCCAAGGGCTGCTCCGCCTCGGGCTGCGCGCTTATCGGCGGCGAGACCGCGGAAATGCCGGGCATGTATCCCGAGGGCGATTTCGACCTCGCGGGCTTTGCCGTGGGCGCGATGGAGCGCGGCACCGATCTGCCCAAGGGCGTGGCCCAAGGCTGCGTGCTCATCGGCCTTGCCTCAAGCGGGGTGCATTCCAACGGCTACAGCCTCGTGCGCCGCATCGTCGAGCGCTCGCGCCTTGGCTGGGGCGATCCCTGCCCCTGGGACGCGGGCCAGAGCCTCGGCGCGGCGCTGCTTGCGCCCACCCGGCTCTATGTGCGCCCGGCGCTGGCGGCGATGGCCACTGGCGGCGTGCGCGGCCTTGCCCATATCACCGGCGGCGGGCTGACCGAGAACCTGCCGCGCGTCCTGCCAGAGGGTCTGGGCGCCGAAATCGACCTCGGGGCATGGCCGCTGCCGCCGGTGTTTCGCTGGCTGGCAGAGACCGGCGGGCTGGCAGAGGCGGAACTGCTCAAGACCTTCAATTCCGGCATCGGCATGGTGGTGGTCGCGGCCCCCGATCAGGCCAAGGCGGTCGAGGCCGCGCTTCAAGAGGCGGGCGAGACCACCCACCGCATCGGCACTGTGACGGCGGGTGCAGGCGTGGCCTATGCCGGGCGGCTCGCTTGAGCAAACGGGTCGCGATCTTCATTTCGGGCGGCGGCTCGAACATGCGCGCGCTGGTGGCAAGCATGACCGGCGAGCACCCCGCGCGCCCGGCGCTGGTGGTCTCCAACAACGCAGACGCGGGCGGCATCGCCTGGGCCAGGGCGCAGGGCATCGCCACCGAGGTGGTGGACCACCGCCCCTTCAAGGGGGATCGCGCCGCTTTTGAATCAGAGATCGCCGTGCGCCTTGCCCCCCATAGGATCGACCTCATCTGCCTTGCGGGTTTCATGCGGGTTCTGACGGCGGGGTTTGTCACCCCCTGGCAGGGCCGGATGCTCAACATCCACCCCTCGCTCTTGCCGAAATATCGCGGGCTTGACACCCATGCCCGCGCGCTGGAGGCCGGAGAGCGCGAGGCCGGCTGCACCGTCCACGAGGTCACCCCCGCGCTTGACGATGGCCCGATCCTCGGGCAGGCGCGGGTGCCCGTCCTGCCCGGCGACACGGCCCAGACCCTTGCCGCGCGGGTGCTGGAACAGGAACATATCCTTTATCCGGCGGTGCTGCGCCGTTTCGCCAGCGGCGACCGGACGCCGGTGATGCTGCCCTGAGCGCGGCATTCCCTTTGGCCGGGCGCTGGGATATACCCTGCCCCAAAGGCGCAGACCTGCGAGACAGAAAGACACAGATGCAGACAATCACCACCACCGAGGCGCTCGCCGCCTATTGCGAGGCCGCGCGCGCGCATCCCTATATCACCGTCGATACCGAGTTCCTGCGCGAGCGCACCTATTATTCCCAGCTTTGCCTTGTGCAACTGGCCATGCCCGGCACCGGTGACGACAACGCAGTTCTCGTCGATCCCGTCGAGGGCGGCGATGCGCTCTCGCTGGAGCCGCTCTTTGATCTCTTTCGCGATCCGTCGGTGGTCAAGGTGTTCCACGCCGCCCGGCAGGATCTGGAGATTTTTGCCGTCGCCGCAGGCGTGATCCCGGCCCCGCTTTTTGACACGCAAGTGGCGGCGATGGTCTGCGGCTTCGGCGATCAGGCAGGTTACGAGACGCTGGTCAAGAAGATCGCCCGCGCCTCGGTCGACAAAAGCTCGCGCTTCACCGACTGGTCGCGCCGCCCGCTCTCGGAGGCGCAAAAGGCCTATGCCATCGCCGATGTGACCCACCTGCGCCAGATCTACGAATTCCTCTCCGCCCGCCTCGACAAGACCGGGCGCAGCGCCTGGGTGCAGGAGGAGCTGAGCGCGCTCGCCAATCCCGACACCTATCGCACCGATCCCGCCGAGGCCTGGCGCCGCCTCAAGACCCGCAACACCGCGCCGCGTTTTCTGGCCATCCTGCGCGAACTGGCCCGCTTCCGCGAGAGCTATGCACAGGCGCGCGACGTGCCGCGTGCCCGCGTCTACAAGGATGACGCGCTGCTCGAACTGGCCGCGACCAAGCCGCAATCCCTTCAGGATCTGGGCCGCGCCCGGCTCCTGCTGCGCGAGGCCCGCAAGGGCGAGATCGCCGACGGGATCATCGCCGCCGTCAAGGCGGGGCTGGACTGCCCGCAAGACGATCTGCCACAGATCGCGCCCGAGGCCCACGGCAGGGCGCAGGCAAACCCGGCCATCGCCGATATGCTGCGGGTGCTGCTCAAGGCGCGCAGCGATCAAAGCGGTGTCGCCGGGCGGCTCATCGCCAGCGCCGCCGACCTCGATCACCTCGCAGCAGGCGGGCGCGACGTGCCCGCGCTCTCGGGCTGGCGGCGCGAGGTGTTCGGCGAGGACGCGCTGCGCCTCTGCCGGGGCGAGATCGGGCTTGTCGTGCGCGGTGACGAGGTGACGGCGGTGCCGCTCTGAGCGATCCCGCGCAGGTCGTGTTCACGGCGAAATCGAGCGTGGTATAGGCATAGCCCTGCGCCAGTTCGGTCATCACCACGCAGCCCTTGCAACCGTGGGGGATGGCCCCATACCAGCCGCGCGGTCGGGCCGGTCGGCGGCAGAGGTGGCGGGGCAGATCGCGCAGTCGGTAGAGCCGCGCACAGCGAACAGAGGGCGGATCAGGCCACGTCGCGCAGCGCGACCCGTGGCGTCACGCCCAGCGCGTGGCACACATCGCGGGTCAGATCGGGGCGGTTGAGCGTGTAGAAATGCAGGTCTTCCACGCCCTCCTCGATCAGGTCGCTGCACAATTCGGTGCAGAGCGCCGTCGCCAGCAGATCGTGGCGGTTGTCGCGGATCGCCTTGTCAAAGGCATCGTCGAGCCAGCCGGGCACCTGTGTGCCGCAAGCGAGCGCGAATTTGCGCGCGCCTTTCCAGTTCTCGATCGGCAGGATACCGGGGATGATCGGCGCGGTGATCCCCGCCGCCGCGCAGGCATCGCGAAACCGCAGAAACGTCTCTGCCTCGAAAAAGAACTGCGTGATCGCCTCGGAGGCCCCGGCGTCGATCTTGCGCTTGAGCCAGTCGATATCGGCGCGGCTGTCGGCGGCCTCGGGATGCTTCTCGGGATAGGCCCCCACGCGGATGGTGAATTTGCCGGTCTCGGCCAGTGCCGAAATCAGCTCGCAGCTATTGGTGAAGCCCTCGGGATGGGGGGTGAAGCCACCCGCGCCCTTGGGCGGATCGCCGCGCAGGGCGACGATTTCGGTGACGCCCGCCGCAGCGAATTGATCGGCGATGGCAAGGGTCTCGGCACGGCTGGCATCGACGCAGGTCAGGTGGGCGGCGACGTTGAGGCCGGTGGCCTTGTGCAGGGTGCTCACGGCCTCGCGGGTCAATTCGCGCGTGGTGCCGCCCGCGCCATAGGTGACCGAGACGAATCGCGGGCCAAGGGGGGCCAGCGTGCGCACCGTGTCCCACAGGCGGAACGAGGCCTCGAGCGACTTGGGCGGGAAGAACTCGAACGAGATGCGGGGCGTGTTCATCGGGGTCATCCTGTATGGGCGCAAGGTCTGCCCCCTTGTCGCAACTGCGGCATTGTGAGACAACTTCATTAATTTCATGGTTTGAATGAGGCGCGCTAATATATGCATATCGAGTTCCGACACCTGCGCACGATCCGCGCCATTCATCAGGCGGGCGGATTGGCGCGCGCGGCGGATTTGCTGCACATCACGCAATCGGCGCTCAGCCATCAGATCAAGGGGCTGGAGGATCAGGCCGGGGTGGAGCTTTTTGTGAGGCGGTCCAAGCCGTTGCGCCTGTCGGCGGCCGGCCAGCGCCTGCTGCGGCTGGCCGAGAAGATCCTGCCCGAGATCGAGGCGCTGGAGCACGAATTCGAGGGGCTGCGCGAGGGCAGCGCCGGGCGGCTGCACATGGCGATCGAGTGCCATGCCTGTTTCGAGTGGCTTTTTCCCGTGCTGGAGCGGTTTCGCAAGACATGGGGCGATGTCGATGTCGATATCCGCCCCGGTCTCGCGTTTGACGCGCTGCCCGCGCTGCAAAAGGAGGAGGTGGATCTGGTGGTGTCCTCGAACCCCGAGGATCTGCCCGGTATCACCTTCAGGCCGCTGTTTGATTACGAGCCGGTTTTCGTGGCGTCGAGCCAGCATCCGCTGGCGGCAAAGGCGTTTGTCGAGGCGGCGGATTTCGCGGGTGAGGTGCTCATTACCTACCCGGTGGACCGCTCGCGGCTCGACGTGTTCACCGAGTTGCTGACGCCCGCGCGGGTGGAGCCGCGCAGCATCCGGCAGGTGGAACTGACGGCGGTGATCCTGTTGCTGGTCGCCTCGGGGCGCGGGGTGGCGGTCTTGCCCGATTGGGTGGTGCGCGAGCTGCGCAGCAGCGAGGATTACGTGACCCGCCCCCTGACCGCAGAGGGCAAGACCAAGCGGCTTTACGCCGCGATCCGCGAGGAGGATGCCGACAAGCCCTATATGGCGCATCTCATCCGGCTGGCGCGGGAAATCCCGGTGCGGTTGCAGCGGGGATAGCGGCGGCGGGCGCGCGTGTTCGACACCGGATACCGGGGCCCGCTGTTGTGGGGGTGAACGCACATGGCCTTGAGCCGACGTTCGACATCATGCGATGAGCCGCGCGAGCGCCCGACCGCCGGGTGGGCGCGCAACGGGCACCGCAGAGATCAAACGACACGACTCGCGCGATGAGCAGGCCGAGATGCGCGCGTCACGGCACCCGGCTGAGGATATCGAGCGCCGCCGCGTGCTGCGCGCGCCCCGCCGCCGCCACGGCGCGGCCGCCCTCGTGGACGGGGCCGCCCTGCCAGTCGGTGACGATGCCGCCCGCCGCCTCGATCACCGCGATGGGGGCCTGTATGTCATAGGGCTGAAGCCCCGCCTCGACCACCAGATCAATCTGCCCCGCCGCCACCAGCGCATAGGCGTAGCAATCGAGCCCATAGCGCGCAAGCCGCACATGGCGGGACAACTCGGCAAAGGCCGCGCCCTCCTCGGCGGTGCCGACCTCGGGGAAGGTGGTGAACAGGATCGCCTCATTCAAGGGCCGGTCGCCGCGCACCCGCAGCGGGCGCGCGCCCTGCGGCCCGGTCATGTGGGCATGGCCGAACCCGCCCTCGAACCGCTCGCCGATATAGGGCTGGTCGATCAGGCCGTAGAGCGGCCCCGAAGCATCGGCCACGGCGATGAGCACCCCCCATGTCGGGGCCCCCGCGAGAAACGCCCGCGTGCCGTCCACCGGATCAAGCACCCATGTCAGGCCGGTCTCACCGGCCACGCGGCCATATTCCTCGCCAAGAATACCATCCCCCGGCCGCTCGGCTTCGAGGATCGCGCGCATGGCGCGTTCGGCCGCGCGGTCGGCCTCGGTCACGGGATCGAAACCGCCGCTGCGATGCTTGTTATCGGCACAAAGCGCGGTGCCGCGAAAATGCGGCAGGATGGCCGCGCGGGCCGCATCGGCAAGCCTGTGGGCGATGCGGCGTATCGCCTCTTGATCCGTCTCGCCTATCATCGCCGCCCCGTTCCGATCATGGCCGGGGGATAGCCTGCGTTCGCGCGCGGCTCAAGCCGCCTCGCTCAGAACGCGGGCCAGATCGAACAGACGGCGGCGCTGGTTTTCCGGGATCGCGTAATAGGAGCGCACCAGATCGAGCGCCTCCTTGTCGGCGATGATATCGGCGGGCAGCGTGGTGCCGCCATTCTCGTCCTTCTCAAGCCCGTCGAAAAAGAACGCGATGTCCACCTCGAGCGCCTCGGCAATATCCCAAAGCCGGGACGCGCTGACACGGTTGGCACCGGTCTCGTATTTCTGGATCTGCTGGAATTTTATGCCGACAGCCTCGGCCAGTTGCTGCTGGGTCATGCCCGTCAGCCAACGGCGATGACGAATACGTTTGCCAACATGAACATCCACAGGGTGCGGCATACTCTTTCCTCTTCAAGCTTTGTGCGGTCCAGACCTGATACGGCCCAACACGACCTGTTTCCAACCCAACGCCACGCGTCCCGGCAGCTTGTGCTGTATCTAATTAAGCAGCTTGTGTTGTATCTACTTAAGCGGCCCTGAAATTCAAGACAAATCGCCATTCGGTTGCACTTGTGGCATGATTTGCGCAACGTCAACCGTGCGTCATGGCGGGATATTCCGCCGCCTCCTCTCCATTCGGATAGGGTGCCGGGCGGGGAGCGGGCCATGCCCCCCCGGCGCACCCGTTCCAAGGCCCGAATCGGATGGACAGGCACGCGCCCCGCAGCTAGGCCAGTGGCACAGACCAAGCAAAGGCAGACCGATGCGCGCCTATCGACTGACCGCCAAGGGGGCCGCCCCGACGCTGGAGGATATCCCCGCCCCCGCGCCGCAGGCCGGGGAAATCGCCCTGCGCATCGAGGCTTGCGGGCTCAATTTTGCCGACCTGCTGATGATCAAAGGGACGTATCAGGACACACCCGAGCCGCCCTTTACCCTCGGGATGGAGGTGGCGGGCACGGTCACCGCGCTTGGCCCCGATACCCAAGGCCCCGCCCCCGGCACCCGCGTCGCGGTCTTTGGCGGCCAGGGCGGGCTGGCCGAGGCCGGCTGTTTCCCGGCCGTGCGCGCCGTCGCCCTGCCCGACGCCATGAGCTTTGCCGATGCCGCCGCCTTTCAGGTCGCCTATGGCACGAGCCATGTGGCGCTGGATCACAAGGCGCGGCTGCGGCCCGGCGAAACGCTTCTGGTGCTCGGCGCGGCGGGGGGCGTGGGCCTCACGGCGGTGGAAATCGGCAAGCTGATGGGCGCGCGCGTCATCGCCTGCGCGCGCGGGGCAGACAAGCTCGACGTGGCGCGGCAGGCGGGGGCCGATCACCTGATTGATGCTGCCCGCGATGACATCCGCGAGGCGTGCCGCGCGCTTGGCGGGGTCGATGTGGTCTATGATCCGGTGGGTGGCGATCAGTTCAAGGCGGCGATGCGCGCCTGTCGGCCCGAGGCGCGTATCCTCTCCATCGGGTTTGCCAGCGGCGAGGTGCCGCAAATCCCCGCCAATCACCTGCTGGTCAAGAACCTGAGCGTGATGGGGCTTTACTGGGGCGGGTATCTGGATTTCCGCCCCGAGGTGGTGACCGACAGCCTCGCGATGCTGTTCCAATGGTATGAGGCAGGCCGCATTACCCCGCATATCAGCCATATCCTGCCGCTGGAGCGCGCGCCTGAGGCGCTGGACTTGCTGCGCGCGCGCAAATCCACCGGCAAGGTGGTGGTCCGCATGAGCACTGACTGAGCAGCGCGCGCGGGCCGGGCCGAAAACATACCGAAAATCGTCGGAAATACTTGAAAACGCCCCGCCCCTCACCGATATTGCCTGCAAAGCCCCGACACCGGGGCCGCCATCAACCGGAGGTATTCATGGCAGAGTTCAACACGATCCGCGCAAGAGCGGGCGCTCGCACCGCCGAGATCGACGCGGGGCTGCGCGCGCATATGAACAAGGTCTACGGCACCATGTCCGTGGGGATGCTCATCACCGCGCTGGCGGCATGGGCGATCTCGGGGCTTGCCGTGACCACCGACCCATCGGCCGCCGCCGCGCAGCTTGGCAACGGCAAGTTGCTCACCGGCCTCGGCGCGGCGCTTTACCTCTCGCCGCTCAAATGGGTGGTGATGCTGGCCCCGCTGGCGTTCATCTTCCTCGGCTGGGGCGCGCTTCTGCGCCGGGCATCCGCTGCGGGCGTGCAGCTTGGCTTTTTCGCCTTCGCGGCGCTGATCGGCCTCTCGCTCAGCTCGATCTTTCTGGTCTTCACCAGTTTCTCGATCGCGCAGACATTCATCGTGACGGCCATCGCCTTTGCCGGCCTCTCGCTCTGGGGCTATACCACCAAGAAGGACATTTCCGGCTGGGGTGCGTTCCTCATCATGGGGGTGATCGGCCTGATCGTGGCGATGATCGTCAACATCTTCCTGCAAAGCCCGGCCATGATGTTCGCCATCTCGGCCATCGGCCTGCTGATTTTCGCGGGGCTGACGGCGTTTCACACGCAGGAGATCAAGAATACCTATGTGGCGCACGCGGCGCAGGGCGATCAGGAATGGCTGGACAAGGCCGCCTATGACGGCGCGCTCAACCTCTATATCAGCTTCCTGAACATGTTCCAGTTCCTGCTCATGTTCATGGGCCAGCAGGAATAGCAGGCACCGCCTGACAATATGCCAAGGGCCGGTCACAGCGACCGGCCCTTTTTTGTCGCGACACGGGCACAGGCCCCGCGCAAAAAGAAAGCCGCACCCGAGGGCGCGGCGTCTCAAGGTCGGAAGTGGCAGATCGTTACTTGATCTTGCCTTCCTTGTATTCGACATGCTTGCGCACGACCGGGTCGTATTTCTTCACGACCATCTTTTCGGTCATGGTGCGCGCGTTTTTCTTGGTCACGTAGAAATGCCCGGTCCCCGCGGTCGAGTTGAGGCGGATCTTGATGGTGGTCGGCTTTGCCATGTCTCGTCTCCTGCGGCGGATGCGCATGGGCATCCGCGAATATCCCATGAACCCCGCCTTTTACCGGCGCGCGCGACCGAGTCAACCGCGATCGTCGCGCGTGGCGCGGGAATCGCGCGCTCAGTTGCTCGATACCTGCACCGGCTTGCGATAGAAGTGATGCACGCCGATCGAGGCGGTGTGCGCGAAGTTGCGCGCCCAGCTCGGCGTGACGCCGCGGGAATGGTAATAGGTCGCGCCATCGGTCAATTGTCGCGGCGCGCCATCGACCATCAGCCGCGCCACCTTGGACACCTGACCGTAAACCGCCTGGTTGCTGATATTTTCGGGGCTGCCATCGCAGGTATAGGTGAACTGGCACTGGTATTTCTTGCCCGTGCCCTGATGGATCACGCCGCAGACCGTATCGGGGAATTCGGGGCTGTCGACGCGGTTCATGATGACCTCTGCCACCGCGAACTGGCCGCGCACGCTCTCGCCGCGCGCCTCGAAATAAAGCGCCTCGGCGAGGCATTCGGTGGCCTTGTCCGTGCCGCCCACGCGCTGCTGCGCAAGCCAGTCGCGCGAGTATTCCACCTCGGTCTCGATCGAGGCGACATAGCCCGCCAGCCGGTCGCTTGAGATTGCGCGCAGGGCGCGCGTTTCCTGTGCCATGAGTTGCGTGAGCGGCGTATCCGCCGCAACCGCGCCCGCCACCGCCGAGACAAGCGCCGCCGTAAACAGCGTCCATTTCATGCGTGTGCTCCTTCGCTTTCAGCGGGGGGATGTCCCGCCTGATCACGAAAGCCTTTAGCCGAAAACGCCGCCCGCGTCGACTGGGCCCGTCGGCGGGTCTTTGCCGATGGTGGAGTCGTCCCGTTTGATGCCGGCTAAGGTGAAGGATCTTGCGCCGTTTTCCCCCGCGACGCCTCGATCCTGTCGCGCACCGAAAGCTGTGCGGCAGCAAGTCGCGCCACGGGCACGCGAAACGGCGAGCAGCTTACATAGGTGAATCCGGCATCGCGGCAGAAGCCGATTGATTCGGGGTTGCCGCCATGCTCGCCACAGATCGACAGCACCACATCCGGGTTGGCCGCGCGCCCGCGCTCGGCCCCGATGCGCAACAACTCCCCCACCCCGTCCACGTCGAGCACGTGGAACGGGTCTTCGGGATAGACGCCTTGTTGCACATAGGTCGACATGAATCGCCCGGCATCGTCGCGCGAGAGGCCATAGGTCATCTGCGTGAGGTCATTGGTGCCGAATGACAGGAACGACACCAGCGGCGCGATCTCGCCCGCGCGCAGCGCCGCGCGCGGCGTCTCGACCATCACGCCCAGCCGATAGGTGAAATCGCGCCCCGTCTCGTTGCGCACGGCGGCCGCGACCGCATCCACCCGCGTCTTGACGATTTCCACCTCGCGGCGCGCGCTCACCAGCGGGATCATGATCTCGGGCACCACAGGCGCGCCGTCGCGGCTGGCCTCGAGCGTGGCCTCGAAAATGGCACGCGCCTGCATGTCGTAGATCTCGGGCACGGTGATGCCAAGGCGCACGCCGCGCATCCCCAGCATGGGGTTGTATTCGCCCAGCGCCTCGACCCGGCGGGTCACATCCGAGACCGGCAGATCAAGCGCATCGGCAAGTTGCAGATGCCCCGCGCGGTCGGCGGGCAGGAATTCGTGCAGGGGTGGATCAAAGAGCCGGATGCAGACCGGCTGCCCCTGCATGATTCGGAACAGATCGGTGAAATCGGCGCGCTGCATCGGCAAGAGCCGCTCGAGCACGGCGGCGCGGTCGGCAGGCGTGTCGGCAAAGATCATCTCGCGCATGACGGTCAGGCGGTCGGCCTCGAAAAACATATGCTCGGTCCGGCAAAGCCCGATACCGCGCGCGTTGAAATTGCGCGCCAGTTCCGCATCGGCAGGCGTGTCGGCATTGGCGCGCACGGCGATGTCGCGGGTCTCGTCGGCCCAGCTCATCAGCGTCTGGAACGCCGCGTCGCGCGCCGCCTCGAGGAGCGGTGCCTCGCCCGCGAGCACATGGCCATTGGTGCCGTCAATGGT
>DISF01000065.1:72087-73506 GCA_002421985.1 Roseovarius sp. UBA6217
TCCTCGGGGCTGGTCTCGCGGCGCACCAACACGCAAGCCTCGCCGCGCGCCTCCGCCGCCTGCGCCTCGACCGCCGAGAACACCACCTTGCCAGACGCCGCACCGGGGCTGGCGGCGATGCCGCGTGCAAGGATGTCACGCGGGGCTTCGGGATCGACCTGACGGTGCAGCAATTCGTTGAGCGCGCGCGGCTCGATGCGCATCAGCGCCTCCTCGGGCGGGATGATCCCGTCCTCGGCCAGCGCCACAGCGATCGCCACCGCCGCGCGGGCGTTGCGCGCCACGCGAATGCCGTCGAGAATCCAGACCCGGCCCGCCTCGATGGTGAACTCGGTCTGCATCTCCTCGCGCAGCCGCGCGCGCATCAGGCGCGTATGGGCAAGGATCTCGGCAAAGGCCTCTGGGGCCAGCTCCTCGAGCGAGGGGCCGCGCGGATCGCGGGTGAGATAGAGCGCATCCGCCCCGCCGCGCAGCGCGTCGCGCCCCTGGCTCTGGCTCTGGTAGCGCCCGGTGATCTGCCGCGCGCCGGTGCGGCTGTCGACAAGCTGCATGACGCCCGATCCGCTCTCGCCCGGCCCGATGCCGAGCGCCAGTTGCTGCACCACAAGGCCGAGTCCCGCATCGGCGGGCGCGCCCTTGGCCTGCCGCAAGAGGCGCGCGGTCGTCCCCGCCCAGGCCCGCGCCATCGAGCGCAGCACCTCCGAGAGCTGCACGGCCGGGTCTTGCGGAAAGGCCTCGTCGGTCTCCTCCTCATAGGCGCGCAGCGCCTCGCCCAATCCCAGCACCGGGTCTGCGGCCACATCCTCGAACAGGTCCGGGTCGAGCCGGGCGACGTGGATCGCATAGGATTGCACGAAGCGCAGGTATATCTCCGAGGCCGCCCGCTTGCCGATCTGATCGGACAGATCGAGAAACCGCGCATCGTTGATGCCGATATTGAGAACGGCATTCGGCCCGCCCCAGTCCGGGTCTTCCGAGGAGGGGCGCACGCACAGGAGCGGGGCCGGACCGAAGGGCGCAAGCAGCGCCGCCATGTCGGGCAACTCGCCCGCCGCGATGCGATGCACGGCGGCAAAGGACAGCGCAATGGTGCGCGGCACCGGCAGATCAAGCCGCACAAGCCTTTGCAGGCATTTCGCCCGCCCGCCATGGGTGGTGGCGTGCATCGGTGCCGTGGGCGTGATGAGGGTGATGTCTGGATCGTCTTGCTGCACTGCGGCACCTTTCGTTTCACCGCACCATACGCCGCGAGCGACACAAGGCAAGGGAAAGGATCACGCTTGCCGCGCCACCGCAGATGCGCGTGTTCGACACCTGATACAAGCTGCCCGAGACTGTGCGGGGGAAGGGTGATGGCCTGTTGCGGACGTTGAAGTATTCCCCCGCGCGGAATCGAGGCGCGCTTGCGCGCCGCCGCGC
>DISF01000095.1 GCA_002421985.1 Roseovarius sp. UBA6217
TAGGGCCTGATCCAGTCAACCCGCCTGCCATGCTCGCGCCAGAACCCATCAGCGTCGCGAATCGACGCGGCATACATCTCCTTGTATCGCGCGGCGTCGATATGAAATCCGCTTGACGCAACGGCAGTTGCTTTCTTGTCCATGACGGGCAATCCTCCATCCCTTGTATGCCAGCGCAAGATTGCGCGGCAGAGCCTCTCCTGGGGAGGTGGATACACCAAAATCCGTCAAAAATTAACTGGAAGGCCTTTCCATGCAGAAATATTGTGAATTTTTGAACTTTTCCTGATATTTGTTTGTCAATTTATTTACTATCTTGCGAATGAACCTGCCTGAGGCGAAGCGCCAGACTCCCGCGAGAGTTGTCTTGCCTCCGCCGCATCGAGCCGCGCCAGTGCCCGCGCCACATCGCCACCGCTCTCGGCCAGCGCGCGCCGCCACACCTGCCGCGCCGAGCGCACTGACCATGGCAGCGCCGCCTGCGCCAGCCAGTGCCGCAACGGCGGGGGCAGGCGGTCATAATCCTCAAGGCCCCGCACCGCCCGCCTGCGGCGCGCAAACCCGCATCGCAGGTTGCGCGCCATCGCTCAGGCCGCCTCTGCCCGCCGCCACTGCGGGAACGGATCGGGCAGATCGCGAAACGCCGCCGGATCGAACGCCGTCTCGGACCCCGTCAGCGCCGCATCGAGCGCCGCCGTGATCGCGGCGCGGTCCATGCCGGAGCCGATGAAAACCAGCTCTTGTCGCCGGTCGCCGAAGGGCTCGGCCCAGTGGCGTTTGACATAGGCGCGCGCCTGCGGATGCTCGGGCCAGCGCGCCTCGGGCACCGCCGCCCACCAGGTGCCCATGGGCGCGATCTTGCTCAGCGCGCCCGCCATGCTGAATTCGGCCACCCAGTCGGGCCGCGTGGCCAGCCAGAAATGCCCCTTGGCGCGGATCACGCCGGGCAACGGGCCATTGAGCACGGCATGGATGCGCGCCGGATCAAACGGCCGCCGCGCGCGATAGACGAAAGAGGTGATGCCATATTCCTCTGTCTCGGGCACATGGTCGGCAAAGCCATAAAGCTCCTTGGCCCAGAGCGGGTGGTCATGCGCCGTCTCGAAATCGAACAGGCCGGTGTCAAATATCGCGGCCTGATCGACACGGGCGAAATCGGTCTCGATCACGCGGGCATCGGGATTGAGCGCGGCGATGATCTTGCGCGCCGCGTCGCGGCGTTCGGGGCTGGCATCGCTGACCTTGTTGAGCACGATCACATCGGCAAACTCGATCTGATCGACCAGCAGATCGACCAGCGTGCGGGTATCGCCCTCGCCCGCCACCTCGTCACGATCCGACAGGAAATCATGGCTCGAATAATTTTCCAGCAGGTTGACCGCATCGACCACCGTCACCATCGTGTCGAGCCGGGCGATGTCGGACAGGCTCTCACCCGCCTCGTCGCGAAACTCGAAGGTGGTGGCTACGGGCAGCGGCTCGGACACGCCGGTGGATTCGATCAGCAGGTAGTCAAACCGCCCCTCGGCGGCCAGCCTGCGCACCTCTTGCAACAGGTCATCGCGCAGGGTGCAGCAGATGCAGCCATTCGACATCTCGACCAGCGTCTCGTGGGTGTGGCTCAGATCTGCGCCGCCCGCGCGCACAAGATCGGCGTCGATATTGACCTCCGACATGTCATTCACGATCACCGCCACGCGGCGGCCCTCGCGGTTGTTGAGAACATGGTTGAGAAGCGTTGTCTTGCCCGCGCCAAGAAAGCCCGAGAGAACGGTGACGGGAAGGCGCGTATCGGTCGGTGGCATGGGGGTCTCCTTTCGGCAATATGGATGTTATAGTATTACGTATCATTTGCGTTGGAATGCAAGCCGCAACGCAGCGCAAAAGAAATGCTGCATCGCAGCATGAATCCGTGCTACACCGGGGGTGATCCTTGAAAGGAGTCACCCAACATGCACCCGCTATCCCATATTCACCTGAGCAATCTCATCGCCCCCAGCTTTCAGCTTTTCGCCGAGGCGCAGATGGTCGTCACCCTGCGTCTGGCCGGGATGCTCGGGCTCTGGCCGGTCGCGCGCGATGAGGCCCACCGCATGATCGCCGAGAAGGCCCCCGCCCTTATCGGTGCCGCCGCCGATGCGCAAAGCGCCGCCCTGTCGGGGCAGCGCCTTGACCAGATCATGCTGGCCGCCATCACGCCGCTGGCGGGTGCCGCGCGCGACAACCGGTTGCGCCTGTCGGCGACCGCCTGACACCGGGCGAGAACGACAGAATGGCCTTGCATGGGGCGTAAAAAGCCCCATCCTCTGGTGGCAAAGGAGGCCCGATGCCATACGCCCATTCCGACAAGACGCCACCCGTCCTTGCCAATCCCGCGCCCGATCTGCGCGCGCGCGAAAAGCTCGAAGGCGGCAAACGCTTTGTCATGCACACCGAGTTTCAGCCCGCCGGCGACCAGCCCACGGCGATTGCCGAATTGAGCAAGGGCATCCTCGCGGGCGAACGCGATCAGGTGCTTTTGGGCGCCACCGGCACCGGCAAGACATTCACCATGGCCAAGGTGATCGAAGAGACGCAGCGCCCCGCCATCATCCTCGCGCCCAACAAGACGCTGGCGGCGCAGCTTTACGGCGAATTCAAGGGGTTCTTTCCCGAGAACGCGGTGGAATATTTCGTCAGCTACTACGATTATTATCAGCCCGAGGCTTACGTTCCGCGCTCGGACACCTTCATCGAGAAGGAAAGCCAGATCAACGAACAGATCGACCGGATGCGCCATTCGGCCACCCGCGCGCTTCTGGAACGCGATGACGTGATCATCGTGGCCTCGGTCTCGTGCATCTACGGTATCGGCTCGGTCGAGACCTATGGCGCGATGACGCAGGATCTGAAGGTGGGCGAGAGCTATGACCAGCGCCAGATCATGGCCGATCTGGTGGCGCAGGCTTACCGGCGAAACGATCAGGCGTTCCAGCGCGGCAGCTTTCGCGTGCGGGGTGACAGCGTCGAGATTTTCCCCGCCCACCTCGAGGATCGCGCCTGGCGGCTGTCGTTCTTCGGCGAGGAGTTGGAAAGCATCACCGAGTTTGATCCGCTGACCGGCGAGAAGACCGACAGCTTCGAGAAAATCCGCGTCTATGCCAATTCGCATTACGTGACGCCCAAACCCACGATGCAGCAGGCCATTCAGGGCATCAAGCGCGAGCTTCGCCAGCGACTTGACCAATTGGTGAACGAAGGCAAGCTTCTGGAGGCGCAGCGGCTGGAGCAGCGCACCAACTTCGATCTGGAGATGCTGGAGGCGACCGGCGTCTGCAACGGGATCGAGAACTATTCGCGCTACCTCACGGGCCGCGCCCCCGGAGAGCCGCCCCCCACCCTCTTTGAGTTCATTCCCGACAATGCCATCGTCTTCGCCGATGAAAGCCATGTCTCGGTGCCGCAGATCGGCGGCATGTACAAAGGCGACTACCGGCGCAAGTTCACCCTTGCCGAGCACGGCTTTCGCCTGCCGTCGTGCATGGACAACCGGCCGCTGAAGTTCGAGGAATGGGACGCGATGCGCCCGCAATCGGTCTTTGTCTCGGCCACCCCCGCCAAATGGGAGTTGGAGCAGACCGGCGGCGTATTCGTCGAACAGGTGATCCGCCCCACCGGCCTCATCGACCCGGCGATCGAGATCCGGCCCGTCGAGACCCAGGTGGATGACCTTCTCGACGAGGTGCGCCGCGTGTCCGCAGCAGGCTACCGCACGCTTGTCACCACGCTGACCAAGCGCATGGCCGAAGACCTGACCGAATACCTCCACGAACAGGGCATCCGCGTGCGCTACATGCATAGTGACATCGACACGATCGAACGGATCGAGATCCTGCGCGACCTGCGGCTGGGGGCGTTCGACGTGCTGATCGGCATCAACCTCCTGCGCGAGGGGCTTGATATTCCCGAATGCGGGCTGGTGGCCATTCTGGACGCCGACAAGGAGGGCTTCCTGCGCTCGGAGACCTCGCTCATCCAGACGATTGGCCGTGCCGCGCGCAACGCCGAGGGCCGCGTCATCATGTATGCCGACCGCATCACCGGCTCGATGGAGCGCGCGATTGGCGAGACCGACCGCCGCCGCGCCAAGCAGATCGCCTATAACGAGGCGCACGGCATCACCCCCGCGACGATCCGCAAGAATGTCGATGACATCCTGCAAGGCCTCTACAAGGGCGACGTGGACATGAACCGCGTGACCGCGAAGATCGACAAGCCGCTGGCGGGCGCGAATTTGCAGGCGGTGCTGGAGGGCTTGCGCGCGGACATGCGCAAAGCCGCCGAAAATCTGGAATTCGAAGAGGCCGCCCGCCTGCGCGACGAGGTCAAGCGGCTGGAAGCGGTGGATCTGGTGATCTCCGACGACCCGCTGGCGCGGCAATCGGCGGTAGAGGCCGCAAGCGCCGAAGCGGTCAAGGGGCGCGGGCGGTCAACGGCAGGGCGACCGGGGCAGCGCGGGGGGAATGTGAAGCGGCGGGGGAAGGGGTAGCCCGACCGGCACCAGAAAATGAGGCGCGGCCACCCGGACTCCATCACGCCACCAGACGCACCCCACTCACTGCTGCGATCATGTCCGAAAGCGATTGTCCTGCTGAAACAGGATTTCCCTTCACGCCTGTAGTGGAAACTTCAACGTCAAAAGGCGGGATGGTGGAGCCTAGGGGGATCGAACCCCTGACCTCTTGCATGCCATGCAAGCGCTCTCCCAGCTGAGCTAAGGCCCCGAAATTCCGGCCCTCGCGGGCCGTGCGCCGGTGATTAGACAAGGTGGCGGGCGGGATCAAGAGGAAAATCCCGCCCGTGCGGGATTACATGTCGTCGTCAGAGTCCACGTCGGCGATATCGTCGAGCGAGACGGTATCATCGTCGTCATCCTCGAGCAGATCATCGTCAAGCTCGACATCGACCACATCATCCTCGATCAGGTCGCCGCCATCGTCATCCTTTGCCGAGGCCTTGAGCTTTCTGGTCACCGCATCCTCGGCGTCGGGCGTCATGGCGCGCGATTTGCCCGACACGATCTCGACCACCTCGCCTGTGTAGGGGCTGATGATCGGATCCTTGTTCAGGTCGTAGAAACGCTTGCCGGTGGTCGGGCAGACACGCTTGACGCCCCATTCTTCCTTGGGCATGGATGATCCTCTTTTCAACTGTCGATCTTGCACGCGATCCGGCGCACCTGCCATAACCTCTGGCAACTGTCAAAGGCTTTGAGGCGGGCGCGGTTCCGCGTTATCGGAGGCTATATGGGCCAGCATCTCCTTCCCGGCAACCCCCCCGTTGCCCTGACCCTGCGCAAGAGCGGACGGGCGCGGCGGCTGTCGCTGCGGGTGTCGGGGCTTGACGGTCAGGTGACACTCACGGTGCCGCAGGGCGTAAGCGAGACCGAGGCGCTCGGCTTTGCCCGGAGCAAGGCCGACTGGCTGCGCCGGACGCTGGCGGCGCAGCCCTCGGGCGTGACCATCGCGCCGGGGGTAATGCTGCCCGTCGAGGGCAAGATGTGCGAGGTCGTGCCGGGGCCGGGGCGGCAGGTGCGGCTCGGGGCTGGCCGGGTGCTTGTGCCGGGGGCGGAAGACACGCTGGCCCCGCGCCTGCGCGCCTGGCTCAGGGCGCGGGCGCGCGACCGGCTGGCGGCGGCGTCGGACCATCATGCAGAGCGGCTGGGGCTGGGCTACAGCCGCCTTGCCTTGCGCGACACGCGCTCGCGCTGGGGGTCGTGCTCGGCACAGGGCGCGCTCAGCTATTCCTGGCGGCTGATCCTCGCCCCGCCCGAAGTGCTCGACTATGTCGCCGCGCACGAGGTGGCGCATCTCGCCGAGATGAACCATTCGCCCGCCTTCTGGGCGGTGGTGGCGCGGCTTCTGCCCGGCTACGGTGCCCCGCGTGCATGGCTCCGGCGCGAGGGGGCGGCGCTGCACCGCTATCGCTTCGAGTGACCGCTAGGGTGATTGACTGTTTCGATGATTGACTGGCGCGCGATTTGTGATCACATGACCCCATGCTGATCTCGCCCCGCCCCGATCCGGCCCCCGCGGCCCATGACCGTCTTTACCGGGGCTTGCGCGCGCGCATCATGCATGGCGAAATCGCGCCCGGTCAGGCGCTTACCCTGCGCGGTATCGCGGCCGAATACGAGGTGTCGATGACGCCCGCGCGCGAGGCGCTGCGGCGGCTTGTCGCCGAAGGGGCGCTCACGCTGTCAAGCTCGGGCCGCGTGGCGACCCCCGAATTGGGCAATGACCGGATCGAGGAACTGGCGGCGCTGCGCTCGCTCCTGGAGGTGGAACTGGCAAGCCGCGCCCTGCCGCGCGCGCATCTCGCGCTGATCGACCGGCTTCAATCGATCAACGCGCGCATCGCCGAGGATGTCACCCGGCGTGACGCCATCGCCTATATCCGGCGCAATCTCGAATTTCATCGCACGCTCTATTTGCGCGCGCAGGCCCCGGCGATGCTGGCAATGGCCGAAACCGTGTGGCTGCAACTCGGCCCCACGATGCGCGCGCTTTACGGGCGGGTGCGGCACAAGGAGCCGCCGCATTTCCACCGGCTCATCATCGCCGCGCTCAAGGCAGGAGACGAGCCGGGCCTGCGGCTTGCCGTGCGCTCGGACGTGACGCAGGGGCTGCGGATGCTGCTGGGATGATCGGCCGCCATCGCCCGGCGCGCGGTGCTGTGGCTTTGTAGTCCAGGCCCGGACGGAATCAACGGTCAGTCCACCGAGATCGCGGGCGGTCAGGTCAGAGCGCGGCCCCCGGCGCAACCGCAATTCGAAACGAGACGCCTAGAAATTGACTGAATCTTCCCTTATTGAAACCTTGGAAAAATTCTTATGTGATTCTGTAAAAGTCAGGGGTGAGTGCCATGCCGACGACCTTCAACTGGATATTCTTGGGCAACTCGCCTCTTGTTCTCGACCCGACCGAGGGAAACGCTGATGCCGAAGGGGCGGCCCTCTTCGAGAACATGATCTTCGGCTCTGCCGGAGACCCGCTTTACCAACATGTCACGCGCGCGACCACCATCGACAACGGTGGCGCTGCGGGTGTGCTCGACATGAACAACAATTTGACGAACGACCAGTTCATCACAGATATCGGCAACGGCCCGCAGACATTCACCTTCGACGGCCTGTCCACCTTCAACGCGACGGTGACCTATACCGATGGCACCTCGGCCAGTTTTCTCGCGGTTCTGGCGCAGGACACCAGCGGCAACCTGTTTCTGGCACCGCCGCTTAGTACCACTGGTGCCAATGCGGCCAATGTCGCGGCGCTGACGGCCAAGCCGATCGAGTCGATCAACCTCGGGACGATCAACACCTCCACAAACACCAACTTCGCTGCCGACCGTGCTGATATCGGCTTTAACGACGGCATCGTGCAGGGCACGAATGGCGATGATCTGATCGACGGCAATTACATCGAGCCTGTCGAACTCGGCTCTGACCGGGTGGACAACAATGACAACTTTGACGGCGGCAATGCCGATCTGATCATGGCCGGTGCCGGCAATGACACGGTTCTGGCAGGGCTTGGCGATGACACGGTGTTCGGCGGCACCGGCAACGATTCGATCCTGGGCGGCGCGGGTAATGACAGCCTTCTGGGCGAAGCGGGCAACGATACGCTCATCGGCGGCGCGGGCAACGACACCTTGCTCGGCGGTGAAGGCGATGATGTGCTCTTTGGCGACGGGGGCACGGGCCGCTGGGCCTATGAGGTCTACACGAAGAATTTCACATCGGCCAACGGGCAGGCCTTCACCATCGAGAGCGGCACGCTGGCGGGCAGCGGCACGCAGGACACGCTCGATATCCTCACGCTTGGGCAGGCGGCCACCGGCAACAACAACCCCAACGATTTCGGCGTCATCTTCACCTCGACGCTGTTCTCGCCCGAGGCAGGCACCTACCGCTTCACCACCACCTCCGACGATGGCTCGACCATCCGTATCTTCGACAGCCAGGGCAACGCGCTCGACTTCACCAACCAGACCGGCGGCACCCTTCCCTATCTGAACAACGATTT
>DISF01000048.1:0-5436 GCA_002421985.1 Roseovarius sp. UBA6217
GAGGGCATATTCATGGCCGAGACGATCTTCGGTCAGACCCTCACGCTCTCGACCGGGCGCATCATCCCGACCCGCTGGGTCGGCGAACAGCATGTGAAGGAAGACCTCGGCTTCATCCCGAGCTTCGCCGACTGGGTGAAGGCCATCCGGCCCGAACCCTGGATGGGCCGGACCGAGCGGATCGAGGCGCTGGTCGATCCGCATCTCGCCTCGCCCGTGGTCGAGGTGAGCTGACATGACCGATCCAGCCTATCAGCGCCTCGGTCTGTCGCCGACGGCATCGCCCCAGACAGTTCTGCGCGCGGCGGTCCGAGCGCTGCACCCCGACACGCGCGCCGTGCGCAGCTTCCGGACGGCGCGCAAGCGCTTCTACCGGCAGATGCTCTGCGCGCACGCAGCGCGTCAGGCAGCAGGCGATCCGCCATCCGGCTGATCGCTCTGCCCCATCCCTTCATCCCAATCCAGTGCCCGGCCCCAAGGCCCGGGTTTCTCAATCTCAGGAGGTCCCCATGGCGGATTACTTCACCCATTTCTCATGCCTGATCGACGTCGGCAGCCCCGAAAAGGCCGCCCGCGCACTCGCGCTGTTTCATGACCTGCGCGCCGCGGATCAGGACGCCGATGACCCGGAGGTCTCGGGTTTCACCCTCTTGCATCAGGACGCGACCGAAGGCAGCACCCTCTGGATCCATGACGACGACCACGGCGATGTCGACGCAGTCATCCGCTTCGTCTTGCGCCTGGCAGAAGACCTCGACCTCACCGGCCTCTGGGGGTTCCAATATGCCCTGACCTGCTCCCGACCGCGCCTCGACGCCTTCGGCGGCGGCGCGCATGTCATCGATCTCGCCGCACGCAAATCCATCGGCTGGACGAGCACGCACGAATGGTTGGCCGCCGCGCTGAACGGGGAGGACGCCGATGCCTGAGGTCATCTGTACCACCGTCTACCAGTTCCCCGAACTCTCGGAGGCCGCCAAGGAGAAGGCGCGCAGCTGGTATCGCGAGCTTGGCCCCCACGATGACTGGTGGGACGCAGTCTACGAGGACTTCGAACGGGTTTGCGAAATCCTCGGCGTCCGGCTCAAAACCATCCCCGTGCGGTTGATGGGCGGAGGGACGCGGGCCAAGCCCTGCATCTGGTTTTCAGGGTTCTGGAGTCAGGGGGATGGGGCCTGTTTTGAAGCATACCTCAGCCACGCCAAGGGCGCGACTGTGCGTATCCGTGACTATGCGCCCAAGGACGCGGCGCTGCACGGCATCGCCGACCGGCTGCAGGCCATCCAGCGGCGTAACTTCTACCAGCTCGCTGCCGAGGTCAGCCACCGCGGTCGCTACTACCACGAATACTGCATGTCCGTGGACGTCACCCGCGACAGCCCGACCTGGCAACCGCCCACCCAGGATGCCGAAGAGATTGTGACCGAGGCGATCCGCGATCTCGCCCGCTGGCTCTACCGCCAACTTGAGGCTGAATACGACCACCTGACCTCGGATGAGTCCGTTGAGGACGGCATCATCGCCAATGAATACACCTTCACCGAAGCAGGGCGGCGGTTCGGATGACACATGGGCGGGCGCAACCCATCTCTTGCAGAATATCCAGAATGTATGTATATTCTGCACAAATGGAGACCTCGATCATGCATGATCTTCCCGAGTTCAAGGCGGCCGACCTGACGCGGCACACAAGTGACCTGTTTGACGCGGCCATTCGGTCGCCGATCGCAATCACCAAACATCGCAAGCCGAAATTCGTGCTGATGAGCATGGATCAGTACCAGCAGCTCACCCGGGAGGCCACGCAGCAGGCTCATATGGTTGACGAGATGCCCGAGGATCTCAAGTCGCTGATGATAGAAGGGCTCGAGCGGGACTTGACGCAGGCGGATGACTAAGCAGAGTGCTGGAGAGGTTTTCCGCTACCCGTTCCTGTGGAAACGCGAACAGATGGCGGGTGAGACCGAGGGCCGCAAGACGCGGCCTGTCTGTATCGCCGTCACTGTCGCCAAGTCCGATAGCGAGACCGTGGTGTTCATCCTGCTGATCACGACGCAGCCGCCCTTGGCCTCGCGCAAGTTTATCGAGGTGCCACAGATCGAGTCGCAGCGCGTAGGGTTGGAGACCCATGTTCGCAAATGGGTCATGCTGGACGAGATCAACACCGATATTCTGGAGCGGTCCTATGTCTGGGAGGACCGCACGCCCATCGGCACGTTCAGTTCCGTCTTCACATCCAAAATCCAGTCCAGCCTGATCGCGCTTGCCAGGTCGGGCGGGGCATCCGTTGTCGATCGGCTGAAGTAATCTCGGTCACCGCAGGATCAGACCAGCTTCATTTGTTCCCATCAATCCACTTCGACATCAGCCCCTTGTCGCGGAAACACTCATCCGGCACGGCGCGGCGTTTGATCCGGGCGAGACGCTCGGCGAAGGCGACCTGTTTGGACGAGGGCAGGCTGTCCAGCGCAGTCGCGGGTGTGAGCTTGGCCTGCGCGTCGATCCAGGCGCTCAAGGATCGCCGATCTTGCTGAACCTCCCACGGCAGAAGCGTCTGGTTGCGCAGGGCCAGAGCGCGCGCATAGGCGATCTGCTTTGGCGTCGCGGGCAGGACGTAAGTGGTGCTTTCCATCGGGGATCTCCCTTCTTAGCTTGGTTTCAAAATAGAACATACCAGGAACAAAATCAAGCCACCTGCGGAAATCATGGGGTTTGAGAGGAAGAGGAGGGCCGGGGGATGTCAGGCCTGAGGGTGCCCGAAAGAGGGTGTCCGGGCCTGATCCTGTTCCTCATTCCGGAGTTTCCCGATGACCCATCTCGCCCATTTTGCGACCGAGCGCGCACTTGCGCCTGTTGTCCCCATCCCGTCCCTCGATACGGCCGCTGCGATCTTGAGCGTGGCCAAAGCGCTGCAGACTGATCTGGCGCAAGGTTTCCAGATCGACGCGCTGCGCCTGCGCCTTGAGATGGAGCGCGCCTTTGGCGGCTCTGACGCGATCGGCGCCTGGGACTGGAAGCTGGCCTATGAAGCGGGCGAGGCAGCGCTGGTCTTGTTCCTGCGGAAGTTTGGCCGCGCGCTGTTGGCACGTGCCGGCTCGCCTGCGGCACTCCTGCCCATACTCGCCAAGGTGGCGGGCCTTTTGCCCACGCACACCCGGCGGTCCGAGGAGATGGAGCGGTTCCAGCAGTTCTCGACGCCGCTGCCTATGGGGCTGGCCGCAATGGCTGCAGCACAGATCACCGCGCGCGATCTGGTGCTGGAGCCATCGGCTGGGACGGGCCTTCTGGCGGTCCTCGCAGAAATCGCGGGCGGCAGCCTCGCGCTGAACGAGCTTGCCGACTCCCGCGCTGATCTCCTCCGTCGCTTGTTTCCGGGCCGGCCTGTCACGGGCTTCGACGCAGCCCAGATCGACGATCATCTCGACGCGGACCTGCGCCCGAGCGTCATCCTGATGAACCCGCCCTTCTCGGCGGTGGCCAATGTCGACGCTCGCACCACCGAGGCGACAGCCCGGCATCTGCGCTCGGCGCTTGCGCGTCTGGTCCCCGGCGGACGGTTGGTCGCCATCACCGGTGCCAGTTTCGCGCCCGATGCGCCCGCCTGGGCTGAGACCTTCGGTCGCCTGACCCAGACCGCGCATCTGGTCTTCACCGGCGCTGTGTCGGGTGCGGCCTTCGCCAAGCACGGCACCAGCTTCGAGACGCGGATTTCGGTCTTCGACAAATGCCGCGGTGGCGAGGCGGGCGGCATCACAGCCGATCTGGCGCGCCCGATTTCGCCTGATGTCGCCAGCCTGCTCTCGCTGATCGCTGCCCACGTCCCCCCGCGCCTCGTGCTGGCGCAGGTCGCACCAGCCGGGCAGGGCCTCACTTCGCCCTTTCCGGGATATCCCCCCCGCACCGCGCACAAGGCGATCAGCACATCGCGCACCACGCCAGCAACACCCGCCACCAACACCGCTCCACAGATCGAGGCCGCAGACCTCGCCTATACCCTGCGCGATGCAACCGAGGATGGAGCCAGCACGCGCCTGTCGGATGCCATTTATGAGACCTTCTGGCTGCAGGCGATCGACATCCCCGGAGCGGAACCGCACCCGACCAAGCTTGTGCAATCTGCGGCCATGGCTTCGGTCGCTCCTCCGAAACCCAGCTACCGGCCCAAGCTTCCAACCGCCATCCTGCGCGATGGCCTTCTGTCCGACGCGCAGCTTGAGACCGTGATCTACGCGGGCGAGGCGCATGGCGCGTATCTTGCCGGGTCTTGGACTGTCGATGAAACCGGCGACATGGTCTCGGCCGCGCCGGACGATGCCGCTGACGCCGTCCGTTTCCGCCGCGGCTTCTTCCTTGGCGACGGCACCGGGGCGGGCAAAGGCCGCCAGTCGGCCGGGATTGTGCTCGACAATTGGTGCCAAGGCCGGCGCAAGGCGCTCTGGATATCGAAGAGCGACAAGCTTCTCGAGGACGCGCAGCGCGACTGGTCTGCACTCGGGCAGGAGCGGCTGCTGGTGACGCCGCTTTCACGATTTGCCCAAGGCCGCGACATCCCGCTGACCGAGGGCATTCTGTTCACCACCTATGCCACGCTGCGCTCCGAGGAGCGGGGGGCAAAAAAGTCCCGCGTCGACCAGATCGTCGACTGGCTGGGGGCGGATTTCGACGGGGTGATCCTGTTTGACGAAAGCCATGCCATGGCCAATGCCGCAGGATCGAAAGGCGAGCGCGGCGATGTCACGGCCTCGCAGCAGGGCAGGGCGGGCCTGCGCCTGCAGCATAAGCTGCCCAATGCCCGCGTGGTCTACGTCTCGGCCACGGGGGCCACTTCGGTTCATAACCTCGCCTATGCGCAGCGCCTCGGTCTTTGGGGCGGCGAGGATTTCCCGTTCGCGACGCGCGCGGAATTCGTCGAGGCCATCGAGGCGGGCGGTGTCGCGGCAATGGAGGTCCTCGCCCGCGACCTGCGGTCCCTTGGCCTCTATACTGCCCGGTCGCTTTCCTACGACGGCGTCGAATACGAGATGCTGGTTCATGCGCTGACGCCTGAGCAGCGCGGCATCTACGATGCCTATGCCGGGGCCTTCGCCATCATCCACAACAACCTTGCCGCTGCGATGGAGGCGGCCAACATCACGGGCGACAGCGGCACGCTGAACCGGCAGGCCAAGTCCGCTGCACGATCCGCCTTCGAATCCGCTAAGCAGCGCTTCTTCGGCCATCTGCTGACCTCCATGAAAACCCCTACCCTCATTTCCAGCATCGAGGCTGATCTCGCGGCAGACCACGCAGCCGTCATCCAGATCGTTTCGACGGGCGAGGCGCTGATGGAACGCCGCCTGTCAGAGATTCCGACCGACGAGTGGAACGACATCCGCGTCGACATCACTCCGCGGGAATACGTCTTGGACTATCTCGCCCATTCCTTCCCGGTGCAGC
>DISF01000048.1:5485-8282 GCA_002421985.1 Roseovarius sp. UBA6217
GCACCGACCTCGTGGCCGAGGTCACCGGCCGCTCGCGCCGCATTGTGCGCAAGGGCGAGGGTCCTGCTGCGCGCCTCGTCGTGGAAAGCCGGGCGGGTTCGGCTAACCTTGCGGAAACCTCCGCCTTCATGGATGACCAGAAGCGCATCCTGATCTTCTCGGATGCCGGCGGCACCGGGCGCAGCTATCACGCCGATCTCGGAGCGAAGAACCAGCGCCTGCGGGTCCACTACCTTCTGGAACCCGGCTGGAAGGCCGATGCCGCCATCCAGGGCCTCGGGCGGACCAACCGCACCAATCAGGCACAGCCGCCGCTCTTCCGGCCGGTGGCCACGGATGTGAAGGCGGAGAAGCGGTTTCTCTCCACCATCGCCCGCCGCCTCGACACGCTCGGGGCGATCACAAGGGGCCAGCGCCAGACCGGCGGGCAGGGGCTGTTCCGCCCGGAGGACAACCTTGAGTCGCCTTACGCCCGCGACGCGCTGCGCCAACTCTATCGCCGCATCTATCGAGGCGATGTTGAGGGCTGTTCACTTGGCGCATTCGAGGATGCGACCGGTCTCAGCCTGACCGATGACAACGGGCTCAAGGATGAGCTGCCCCCGATCACCACCTTCCTCAATCGCCTGCTCGCGCTGACGATCGACATGCAGGCCGTGCTCTTCTCGGCCTTCGAGGACCTCCTCGACCAACGGATCGAGGGCGCCATCGCGGCCGGTGTCTACGACCTCGGGCTCGAGACGCTACGTGCCGAGAGCTTCCGCGTCACGGATGCGCGGGTGATCTACACCCATCCCGGCTCTGGCGCAGAAACCCAGCTTCTCACCATCGCGGAAAAGCGGCGCAACACGCCGACCGCGCTCGCGGATGCGCTCGACTGGCTCGACGACCCGAAGGCGCGGTTGCTGGTCAACAGCCGCTCTGGCCGGGCGGCGGTGCAGGTGCCTGCCACCAGCCTGATGTTGGATGACGGCACCATCGAGCCCCGCTTGCGGCTGATCCGGCCAACGGAGGCCAGCACTGTCCCTGCCCGGATGATGGAGGACACCCATTGGCTCGAAGCTGACCGCTCGGCCTTCTCCGCAGCCTGGACCGTGGAACTGGCCGAGGTGCCGGAGTTTTCGGAAGCCACTCTGCATATCGTGGCGGGGCTGCTGCTGCCGATCTGGAAGCAGCTCCCACAGGATGAAACCCGAGTCTACCGCCTGCAGACCGACGACGGTCAGTGCATCATCGGCCGCCGCGTCTCGCCCGCCTGGGTCACAACCAAGCTGGCATGTGACGCGCCGAAGCTATCGGCAGCACAGGTCCATGCTCTCGTTCTGGAGGGCAAGACGGTGGTGCGGTTGGCCGAAGGGATGGAGTTGCACCGGTCCCGCGTCATGGGCGTGAACCGGATCGAGCTGTCGGGCTTCACGGAAGCCGCCAAGGACCGGCTCAAGGCCGATGGCTTCTTCTCGGAGATCATCAGTTGGAAGCTGCGTCTGTTCTGCCCGACCGACCCTACCGGCATCGCGGTACTGGAGCGTCTGCTTGTACGTTGTCCTGTGACGGGACTACATGCACGCGGAGGTTGTTGACCCATGTATTCCGAGACCGAAGATGTGATCCGAGCTTTGGCGGAAAATGCCGAAGGCGTGTGTCGCGCGTACCTTCCCGCCGGGCGGCGGGAGGGGTCCTACTGGATCGTGGGCGATCTGCAGAACAACCCTGGCCGCTCGCTCTTTGTGCGGCTAACCGGGCCTGTGTCGGGGCCGGGCGCGGCTGGCAAGTTCACCGACGGCGCCACGGGCGAGCATGGCGATCTTCTCGACATCATCCGCGAGAGGACCGGGATCTCGCGCTTTCCCGATCTTCTGGCTGAAGCCCGGGCGCATCTGGGCCGTCCGCAGCCGGTCCTCCCGGATGCATCTGCGCCGAAGAAGGCCAAGGCCCCCGGCGGCACACCAGCGGCGGCGGCGCGATTGTTTGCAGCCTCGGTGCCGGTCGCAGGCACGCTTGCCGACACCTACCTCCGCGCTCGGGGCATCACCCAAGGCGGCATGATGAGCGCCCTGCGGTTCCACCCGAAGTGTTGGCATCGGGATGAGGGCCAGACCCGGAGCATCCCCAGACCGGCGCTGATTGCGGCGGTTACCGATGGTGCAAGGGCACTGCAGGGCGTGCATCGCACCTGGCTCGCGCCTGACGGACAGGGAAAGGCGGCTGTCGAGACGCAGCGGCGTGCCATGGGTCACCTCCTCGGAAATGCCGTCAGGCTGACCCCACATGACGATATCCTCGTGGTCGGTGAAGGCATCGAGACCATGCTCTCCATTCGTGAGGCCGCCCCCGGCCTTCCCGTCTGGGCGGCTCTCTCGTCTGGTCACCTCGGAGCCGTCCTGCTGCCGGAGGGGTTGCGGCGCCTCTACATTGCCATCGACCGCGATCCGGCGGGGCAGCGCGCGGCGGAAAGGTTGAGCGCCAGCGCCGCCGAGGTCGGGATTGCCGTGCGGGTGCTGGAGCCACGGCTCGGGGACTTCAATGACGATCTCCGGGCAGGCGGACCGGCGGTGCTGGGTCAGCATCTGATAAAGCAGATCGGTCCCGAGGATCAGTTGCGCCTGCAAATCTGAGCTTCTCCGCGCTAGGGGCGTTTCAGAACGGCGGGGCAGGGGGACCGGAACCATCGCAGGTCTGATCCGTCGCCTCCTGCCTCTTCCCGGGGCAGCTCATCCACCCGTCCCCCGAGCGGCCTTCAAGAGATGGGCAGGCGGCCGCCAAAGGGAACGACCCTTCAAGGACGGGGGGCAACTGA
>DISF01000080.1 GCA_002421985.1 Roseovarius sp. UBA6217
AGAGGTGGTCTTGGATTTTCGAGCAGTTTTATGCCGCGCATCGCTCTGACTTTGGTTTCATGTCACGCAGCAAGCCTCAATCGTGGTTCCTGTCCAGCATGGGCTTCGGCTGGGGTCAGCAGGCCATGGGATGAGTGCGGTCGTTTTTCATTGTAATATTTGATCCACGCACCGATGCCTCGGCGGACCTCAGAACCGGTCTCGAAGACATTCAGATAGACGCATGCATATTTCAATGACCGCCAAAGCCGCTCGATCATACGGTTGTCGATCCAGCGTCCACGCCCGTCCATGGATATCTTGACCTTAGCAGATATACGTGATGTCTGTACACCAGACCTGGTTGGGCCGGGTGATAGCCAGGTCCTTGAGAAGATAGGGATAGACCTTGTGCGCCGGGGTCTTCTTGCTGGTGTTGGGTTCTTGGTAAATTGGCACAAGCCGCATCAGGCGCATCAGCCGCCGAACGCGTCGTGCCAGAGGCACGCTTTCAGCGTGACGCCGGCCACACCTGTGACCTTCGCGTTGCATATGGCGCGCCATCTGACGGGACCCATGCCAGGGCGTTTGCAGAAACTGTTTGTCGATGATCGACATGAACTTCAGGTTCTCGGCACTTTCGCCACGCGGCTGGTAGTACAGTGTCGAGCGCGTCAGCGACAACAGCGTACATTGCCGCCGCGTGCTCAGCTTGGGATGATCCTGATTCACCGCTTTTTGCCTCCATTCCCGAGAATGAGATTGGAGGCATCCACCAAAAAAATCCCGTTCCACCACAAGCTGGCCGATCTTGGCGTGGAGCTTCTCAACCGCTTTCTCAGAAATTGGAGCAGCAGCAGGTTTGGCATCAAATGACTGCGCCATGTTCGCAAACGCCTGACGTTTCCATCCGTTGATCATGGTCGGATGTACTTCATGCTTTTTTGACAGTTCCACCGTCGTCAATTCTTCGCGGATCGCTTCAAGGGCAACCTTGGCCTTGAACTCAGCTGTATAGCGCTTGTGTTTTGCCATCTTCTCGTCGGTCCTTCATTAACAAGCCAGAGCCTATCAACTGGTCCGAAATTCCGCGACCACCTCTCGCCGTGGGTTGACACCCATCTTGCGGGTTTACCGCGACAACCCGCCATGCAGCGTCGGCACATCGAGCGCGGCAAAGCCGTAATGCCGCAGCCAGCGCAGATCCGACTCAAAAAACGCGCGCAGATCGGGGATGCCGTATTTCAGCATCGCGATCCGGTCGATTCCCATCCCAAACGCAAAGCCCTGCCATTCGTTCGGGTCGATATTCCCGGCCTCCAGCACCTTGGGGTGCACCATCCCTGATCCGAGGATTTCCAGCCAGTCGTCGCCCTCGCCCACCTTGAGCGTGCCGCCTTCCCAAGAGCAGCGGATATCCACCTCCGCCGACGGCTCGGTGAACGGGAAATGCGACGCGCGAAAGCGCAGATCGACGTGATCGACCTCGAAGAACGCCTTGACGAATTCCTCCAGCACCCATTTCAGGTTGGCCATGGAGATATCGCGGTCAATCGCCAGCCCCTCGACCTGATGGAACATTGGCGTATGCGTCTGGTCGTAATCCGCACGATAGACGCGGCCCGGCGCGATGATGCGCAAGGGTGCGCCCTCGGCCTGCATGGTGCGGATCTGCACCGGTGAGGTATGGGTCCGAAGCACATGCGGCGGCCGGTCGTCACCTGCGTCGCGATGCATGTAGAACGTGTCCATCTCGGCGCGGGCGGGGTGGTGCGAGGGGATGTTGAGCGCGTCGAAATTATACCAGTCGCTTTCCACCTGCGGCCCCTCGGCCACGGCAAAGCCCATATCGGCAAAGATCGCCGTGACCTCCTCGGTCACCTGTGACACGGGGTGGATCGTGCCCTGACGCCGGGGACGCGCGGGCAGCGTCACATCAAGCCATTCGGCGCGCAACCGCTCGTCGAGCGCGGCATCCGCGAGCGCGGCGCGCCGCGCGGCCAGCGCCGAATTGATCTCGTCCTTGAGCGCGTTGAGGCGCGGACCGGCCTCCTGCCGCTCCTCGGGGCTCATCCGGCCAAGCTCGCGCATGGCAAGGCTGATCTCGCCCTTCTTGCCCAAGGCCTGCACGCGCAGCGCCTCGATCGCGGCCTCGTCGCCGGCATCGGCAATGGCCTTCAGGTATTTCTCGCGCAGATCGCTCATATTCGTCACCCCGATACTGTCACAGGCGGGTTAGCGCGCCCCGGCGCGGGGCGCAAGCGTCAGGGGCGGCGGTCTCCCTCGCCCGCGCGCTCGCGGAGCATCCCCTCCAGCCGTTCCAGCCGCGACAGCACCTCGTCGCGATAGCTGTCGGTCTTCTCGGAATCCTCGGCATGGTGGGCGTCCTGCATCGAATTGACGATAAGACCCACCAGCAGGTTCACCACCGCGAAAGTGGTGACCATGATGAACGGCACGAAAAAGGCCCAGGCCTGGGGATAGATCTCCATCACCGGGCGCACGATCCCCATCGACCACGATTCCAGCGTCATGATCTGGAAGAGCGAATAGGCCGAGCGCCCCAGATCGCCGAACCAGTCGGGGAAGGCCGCGCCAAAGAGCTTGGTCGCCATGACCGCGCCGATATAGAAGATCATCCCCATCAGCAGAAACACCGAGCCCATGCCGGGCAGCGCGCTCACCAGCCCCTCGACCACGCGCCTGAGAGAGGGCGCGACCGAAACCACGCGCAACAGCCGCAGGATGCGCAGCGCGCGCAGCACCGCCAATCCTTGGGCCGTCGGCACGAGCGAGATGCCCACGATCACGAAATCGAAGATGTTCCAGCCACGCCGGAAGAACCCGAGGATCCCGCGCGCATAAAGCTTGGCCAATATCTCGACAACGAAGATCGACAGACACAGCTTGTCCAGCCCGGTGATGAGAGCACCCGCGCGCGCCATGACCGGATCGACCGTTTCCAGCCCAAGGATGACGGCGTTGAACAGGATAACCCCAAGGATGGTATTCTGAAACAGCGACGTGTCGATAAACGCGCCGACGCGGTTGCGAAATGTCATGTCCTGCCCCTGCTGTGACGCGCTTCATATGGGCGCGGCCGAACCGCGCCGCAAGCCGCCCTCAGCCCTGTGCACGCCCCACCATCCGGCCCAGAATCCGCCCGCCAAGGATGTGCAGGTGATAATGCGGCACCTCCTGCACCCCGGCCTCGCCCGCGTTGGAGATGGCGCGAAAGCCCCCGCCACCCGCGCCCGGCGTCACGGCGGTCAGGCGGCAAACCTCGGCTACGGCGCGGTTGAAATCGACGATCTCGGCCTCGCTCGCCTCGGCGGCGAAATGCGCGTAATCCACGTAAGGCCCCTTGGGGATCACCAGCACATGCACCGGGGCCTGCGGCTGGATATCCTCGAAGGCAAGCGTATGCGCGGTTTCCAGCACGGTCTTGTTGGGAATCTCGCCGCGCAGGATTTTTGCAAACACGTTCTGGTCGTCGTAAACATAGGTCATGATGGCTCCTTAATCTGCGAACAGGTGGTCAAGCTCGATGATTTCCTGCGCCTTTTCGGCGGGAATATCAAGAAACCGCGCCAGAGGGGCGGCATTCGCGCGGCGGTCGTCGCCCTCGCGCAGGATGGAATGGTTTTCGAACCCGGCATCGCGGATGCGGTCCTGTTCATGGATGATATCGGCGCGGAGCGTCGGCAGCAGACGGTCGAGCGTGTCCTCGGGCGTCTGCTCTCCGGCAAGCCCGGCACGCCGCGCATGACCGGCAAGATAGGCATCCGAAAACGTGCATTGAACCTCAAGCAGCCGCGTCTTGACCCGGTCGCCGCAGAAATCCTGCAACAGGTCCATATTGGCCGGATCCATGCAGATCAGGAGGCGGTCGGTCCCGTAATAGTCAAACAGCATCCGCATCAGCGCGCGGCGGTGGCGTGTGCGCTTGCCAAGCGTGGCCTGAATGCCGCCCAGATCGGGCAGAGCGGCACTTTCCTCGTTGAACAGGTATTCGAGCACGGGCAGGTTGGTCATCTGCCGGATGCGCGCCACGAGCCGCTTGGCGACATGCCATTTCTTGCAGATCACGATCATCAATTCGCGGTTGCGCCCGATCGTGCTCTCGACCTCCCAGAAGCGCGGGGAAAACCGCCGCCCCTCGCGCCCGCGCCCGGTCAGGAAGGTGTAGAGATTGCGCCCCTCATTCGAAATCTTGAATTGCACGGCGTCGTTGCCGTAGAGCGCGCCCAGCCGCCGCTTGAGCACGATTGCCTCGGGGCTGATCTTGCGCGCGAAGAGGTAATCCTGCCCCACAAGCATGTCGTAATGGTCGTTGTAGAACGTGACCGGCATTCCGTAATCGGTAAACATCAGAAAGGTGAGCGTGCGGGTCTCGATCTCTGTCTCGGGCACGAGATGGCGCACCAGCGTCTGGAAAAACGTCTCGTCCGGGATCCAGGTGGTGCGGAAAAACCGCATCACGTCGCGCCGGGTGCGGGTGAAATCGAGAATCCATTCCACCGTGCGGCGGCGCAGGCACCACCATTGGCTACCGATCTGCACGTCGATGTCATGCGGAATGTCGCGCGTGAGGCGCAGCTTGCGTTGCAGGTTGAACGAAGCGTAGAACCGCTTGGTCTGGGTGCGCTCGTTAAAGAAGTGGCGGTAGATGAGCCGCTCTTCCTTCATCCCGGTCTTGATCCAGTCGCTTTCGAAATAGTCGAAACTCTCGATGTAATCGACATCGCGGGCATCGAGAAATTCATGGGCATGGCGTGACGACTTGATCGGCGCGCAGTCACCCGAGAGCATGTAGAAATGCGTCGCGCGCGGGAACGCCTCAACCGCCGCCTGCACTGCATGGAGCGTTGCCTGCACCAGCGACCACTCGCCCCAGCCACATTTGATCCGGCGACCGGCAAACACGACATTGGGATTGTCCGCCAGCCCCTCGCGGATCTGTGCAAAGGCCTCGGGCTTGGCGCGGGCGTCGAAATGAATGGCGATGTAATCGCCCGCCGCCGTCAGCATCCGCGCCTGCCGCACGATGGCCTCGGGATCCTTGTGACACAGCAGTATGAAGGCGATTCGTGCCATTAAGGAAACGGTTCCCTGTGATTTTCGCTCATTGTCTAAAGCATTAACGTTGAACGGAGGGTCAATAAACAGGCTTTCGTTGTTTTTTTGAAGAGGTTAGACAAGCCTGATACAGCAAGAAAGAGAAAGGCGAGGCGATCATGAGCTTTCCGGGAACCTGGATGACCGAGAGCGAGAGCGTGGTCTACCGCGTCGTGCCCAAATGCGCCTGCTCTACCATCGGCCAGATCATGTATTATTCGGATCATGGTGAATTCTTTGACGGAGACATCCACGATGCCACCTCAGGGATGCACAAATGGGCCATAGAGGACAGCCAGAAGGTGATCTCGGCCAATGTCCGCGCGCATGGCTCTTACGCCTTCACCTGTGTGCGCAATCCCTACACACGCATCCTGTCGTCGTTCTTCGACAAGATTTGTGGCATTCAGCGCAACGGGCGGCGCTATCGCGGCAAGCTGGTGCCGACGATCATCCAGAAATACGGCATCGAGGTGGGCGGCGAGGACGGCCAGGGCGAGTTCGACCAGATCCGCAGCTTTCGCCGCTTCCTGCTTTTCGCCCGCGACACCATCCGCTGGAAGCGCCCGATGGAGCCGGATATCCACTGGTCGGCCATGTCGGGCCATGTCTCCACCTTCATCGTCAACGGTGGCCGCTACGACAAGATCTTCTGGACCGAGAAATTCGACGAGGGCATGGGCGAGGTGCTGGCGGCGATCAATACGCCGCACAAGGTTGACCTAACGAAAATCCCCCGCTTCAACGAATCCGAGGGTCACGGGCCGAAACGCGCGCATCCGGTGGAGGATTATTTCGACGATCTCGCGATGCATCTGGTCTACGAGATCTACAAACGCGATTTCGAGGTGTTCAAATACGATTTCGAGAACCCGGCCAACAAGATGCCCGTGGGCGAGATCGACCTTGACGAGGTCCACGCCAAGCTGGGCGAGTAGCGGCGGTTCGCAACAGGGCGGCGTCGCGTTCACGCAAGTGCTCGACGCCATAGCCCCCCACGCCACCGTGACGGTGCAGGCCGTGATCTCGGGTGCGGCGCGCGCCCGGGGCACGCTCGGGATGCGCTTTGATCCCATGCGGGCCGAGATCGCCGCCGCCCTGCCC
>DISF01000025.1 GCA_002421985.1 Roseovarius sp. UBA6217
CCAGCGTCAGGATGCGGTCGGCCCGGTCGAGGATGCGGTTGTCATGGGTGACCAGCAGCGTCGTGGTGCCGCGCGCGGCCCCCATGCGTTTGAGCAGGTCGACGACATCGGCGGCACTGTCCTTGTCGAGCGCGGCCGTCGGCTCATCCGCAAGCACCAGCGNNCCACCGCGACGCGCTGTTTCTGGCCACCCGACAGGTTTGCGGGCAGATAGTCGACCCGGTCGGACAGGCCCACAAGGTCCAGCGCGCGCGCCGCCGCTTGCCCCGCCAGGTCATCGGGCACACCGCCGCGCACCTGCACACCCATGACCACATTTTGCCGCGCGGTCAGGCTTTCGTGAAGGTTATGGGCCTGAAAAATGAATCCAAGTTGCTGACGCAGGCGCGTCAGGTCCTCGGCACTTGCACCATGCAATTCGTGGCTCAAGAGCCTGACCGACCCTTCCTGCACCGCGCGCAGACAGCCGATTAGGGTCAAAAGCGTGGTCTTGCCCGACCCCGATGGTCCCATCAGCACGGTGAAACTGCCCCGCGGCAACGCAAGATCGATGTCGAACATCGCCTGTTTGCGCGCGTCATTCGTGCCAAACCAGTGGTTCAGGCCGCGAACATCGACAATCGGTTCGTTCGTCATGCTCAGCCCCTCAGAACAGATCGGCAGGATCGGCCGCCGCCAGCCGTCGCGTCGCAATGACGCCCGACAGGGCCGAGAAGACCACCGTGCCGAGGAACACCGTGACGGCCATGCCCGGCGTCATCCCAAGCGGCAGGGTCGTGACCGCGCCCATCAGCGTCAGGATGGCAGTGCCGATCAGCACGCCCGGCACAAAGCCGAAAAGGCCCAGAACCAGCGCCTCTTCCAGCACGATGCCGAAGAAAAACCGCGGGCCATAGCCCATCGCCTTGAAGGTCGCGTATTCCCGCAGATGGTCGGCCACGTCCGCCGACAGCACCTGATAAACGATGACAAGGCCCACCAGCACGCCGATCAGCACGCCAAAGCCGAAGATCACGCCGGTCGGGCGCTGCGTCTGCTGATAGCGCAGATCCTCTTGCGCGGCATCCTCGTAGCTGCGGATACGCAGGGACTGATCCGAAATCAGGTCCCGCAGGCGCGCCACGGTGGCCGTCACATCCGCGCCGGGGCGAAGGCGCAGCAAGATGTGGTCAGGCGCGGTGGACGAGCGCGACGCGAACAGCGACAGGAACGTCTGGTCGGATGTCAGCATGAACCCGTCCCCGCCAAATCCGCCGCCGCCCGCGAAGGTCGCCATTGCCGTCAGCGTGCGGCTCTGCGCCTCGAAGCGCAGCGGGGTTTGCGGGCGGATGGCCGCGGCCTGATCAGGCGGCAAGCCGCGGGCCAGCCGGTCCAGAATGACCGCACTTGGCACCTGCAAAAGGTCCAGATCATCGGACAGGCCGGGTGCGACGAACCCGGGGCGGGCCGGATCGATGCCGAAAGTGGTAAAGGAGATGCTGGTGCCACCCCGGTCCCAGGGCACATTGCCGACAAACAGGCCCATGCCATCGGCGACATCCGGATCGGCAAGCGCCTGAAGCAGCCATTGGCGGGCGACATTGCCGCCCTCGCTCAGCGCGTTGGCGTCGGCTGCCGAAATCATGATGTCAGCCTGAAAAAACCCGTAGGGTTTCAGCGTCGCGGTCGCCATCGAGTTCATCAGGCCAAGCTGCACGAAGACCAGCACATTGGCGAAGGCCACGCCGGCAAGGGCGGCGGCAAAGCGCCCGCGCTTGTGGGTCAATTGCAGCCAGCCAATGGGCAGCCGTCCGAACAGGCGTTGCAACAGGCGGGTCACGGGGCAGCCCGTTCGGATGCGCCCGTGTCGATGCGCGCAACGGCCTCGAGGTTGGTGTAGCGGGCCGCGACGGTCGATGATGCGGCGTCAAGCGCCACCAGCACCCGGATCACGCGCGCATCCGAATTAGCCGCCGCATCATCCGAGATCAATCCCTGCCGCCCCACCGTCAGCCCGATGCTGTCGACCGTGCCGCGCAAGGCCCGGCCAAGCGCGTCGGCCACGATCTCGACCGGCTGGCCGGGGGCGATGGCCGCGATGCGGTCTTGCCAGACCTCGACCTCGGCCATCATCTGGCCGGTGTCGCCCATCTCCATGATCCCTTCGCCCGGCGGGCGCTGGCCAGGGGTTGCGTGGATGTTCAGGATCGTGCCTGCGATCGGCGCGCGCACCTCGGCGCGGCCCTGATCCATCCGCGCGCGGGCCAGCTCTGCCTCGGCGGCGGCGACGTTGCGGGCCGCCACGACGACGTCGGGCTGATCGTCGATGGCAAGCGAGGCAAAGCGCGCCAGCGTCGCCTCGGCGCGTGCGACGGCTTGGGCGGCCTCGGTCGCGCGCGATTGCGCCGCATCGAGTGTTGCCGTGGTGGAGACGCCGCGCTCGGTCAGCGCTGCGGTCCGCTCGAGACTTGCTGCAGCTTCCGCCGCACTGGCGCGGGCCTGATCGAGACTGGCCTGCGCCTCGGCACGGCTCGCCTCGATGGCGCTGCGCGTCTGCATCAGCGTCGCCTGACGCACGGCGAGGTTTGCCTCGGCCTGCAACACCGCGCCTTCCAAGGCCTGTGCATTGTCGAGCCGGGCCAGTACATCCCCGCGCGCGACCCTGTCGCCGATGGCGACAAGGATTTCGGCCACCCGCGCATCGCCCGCGCCATAGGGGGCCGCGACCACGGCAACATCCCCGCGGGGCATGATGCGTGCCAGCCCCACCACGTCGGACGGCAACAGCGTCTCGGCCATCTGCGGCGGCATCTCGATCTCGGGCGGCAGCGCAATCGGGCTCTCGGCGCCACCGCCCGGTTGAAGGCCGGTCAACGCATAGAACCCCTGCAACGCCGGCGGCTGGAAATACATGCCGATGACCCCGCCCGAGAACATCAGGACCGGGATCAGGAGGACCAGCAGGAACCGTTTGCGAAACAGGCGACGGCGCGGCGGCGATGCCTCTGGGCGGTGCAGGTCGAGGGGCAGGGTTGTATCGTCGGTCTGGGTCATGCCCGTCTTCCTGGATTGTGGGTCATGGGCGCGCACCACGGGGCGCGCCCTTTCCGGTTGTGCCGTTGTCGGCACTCAGGCACCGGGGCGAATCATTCGCTGCATCACGTTGTTCTTCAGCACGATCTTGTGGAACGGAACAGCCAGAACATGCAGCGCAATCATCGCCAGAAGCACGATCTTGAGCACGTTGTGGGCCTGCGCGGCGGCCGCGATGTCACCGAACCACATCATTCCGCCCGTCACCGACATGGCGACCAAAACCGCATAGAAGCCCCAATGCGCAATATGGCTCAAGGTCTTGAGGGGAGCCGGTTCATTCTCCGGCGCGGATGGCACGCCACGGGTCAACCGCAGAACAAGACGCCAGAGCACGAAGGCCAGGATCAGCAGGCCGCCCGCGACATGCGCGAAGACAAGCGGAGAAAAGATCGTTCCTTGCCCCTGGGTGTAGGCCTCCCATGTCGACGCGATGCTGTCCTTGAAGATGTATTGTCCAGCCACAAGCACGGCCACAATCCAATGCAGGCCGATTTGAGTGGCGGAATATCCGGATGTCTGTTTCATGATTTGTCCCTCGAACAGTGAAGGGGCCGGGTGCGGCATGCCGCACTCGGCCCCTTTTTTCCAAGCCTTATTCGGCCTCTGTGGCTGCGTCATTGACATGCATCAGACGCATGCGGGCCATCATCTGGGCGGGGAACGCCATTTCCTCGGCGCTGATTTCGCCATCCTGATCGGCGTCCAGCATGGCGAAGGGCCGCTCGGCCATGCTACGGGTCACCTGCGCAAAGAGAGTCGAGAATTCATCCGGGGAAAGCGCGCCGTTTCCGTCGGCATCATGCTCGCCCAACAGCGAAGCGAGGCCCGCCTCAAGCTCGGTCGTGGAGACCGTTCCGTCCGCATCCGCATCGAATGACCGGTAGACCGGGTTTTCGGACAGATTGCCCATACCCATGGCACCATGCCCCCCTCATTGCATCATCATGCCGGGCCCACCATGGCCCTGCATGAAGCCGCCGTCCTGGCCATGCATCCTCTGCATCATGTGACCGGGACCCCAGCCATCCGGCCCGGCGGCAATAGCGGGGATGGCGATCGCGCCGATCACGGCGGCGGTGGCTGCGGCACCCAGGGTCAGGATTGTCTTGCGTTTCATGTCGTCACCTCATCGGGTTTCTCGTTTCGATGAGGCCAAGATGGCGGGTCTGTGTCGCAGCGCTGTGCCAGCGAGAGCGGATATTTGTATCACTCTGTCGCAGAACGAGGATTTGCGACAGAGTGTGACACGCCTTCTTTCGCCTGATTGCGAATGCGGAGTATCAAGGGGTATGTCAGACCATACACCCCATATCCTTGTCGTCGACGATCACCGCGAAATCCGCGATGCGGTGACGCGCTATCTGGAAAAGAATGGCCTGCGCGCGCAATCGGCCAAAAGTGCGGCTGATATGGACACGGCGCTGCAAGGTGGGCGCTTCGATCTGATCATTCTTGATGTGATGATGCCCGGCGAGGATGGACTATCGGCGGCACGTCGTCTGGCGGCGGCAGGCGGGCCGCCGGTCTTGATGCTCAGCGCACTGGGCGAAGATACCGACAGGATCGTGGGGCTGGAGGTGGGTGCCGATGATTATCTGGTCAAGCCGTTCAACCCGCGTGAATTGCTGGCGCGGGTCAAGGCGATCCTGCGCCGGTCAGAGCGGCCCGAAGCTCTGGCGGGCACGCTTGGCGGCCGCAAGCTTGCCTTTGCAGGATGGCTGCTGGACACCGACACGCGCGATCTGACCCATGAGGACGGGCGGGCAGTGGCGCTGACCACGGCGGAATTCAAGCTGCTGACGGCCTTCCTTGAGCGGCCGCGTTTCGTGCTGTCGCGCGATCAGCTGCTCGACATCACCAGCGGGCGGGCGGCGGATGTGTTTGACCGCACCATCGACAATCAGGTCAGCCGCTTGCGCCGCAAGATCGAGGAAGATCCGGCGCATCCCCGGCTGATCGCTACGATACGTGCAGGCGGTTACAGCCTTGCTGCCGACGTGCGCGAGGTGGGCTGATGCGTCTCATGCCGCGCAGCCTGCTCGGTCAACTGGCGCTTCTGGTGCTCACGGCCTTTCTTGCGGCACAGGTTATCAGCGTCTGGCTGTTTGCCGACGAACGCGGCGCCGCGATCCGCGCGGCGCAGCGGTTCGAGACGATCGAGCGTGCCTCTGCGGTCGCCGGTGCCTTGGATACCGCGCCGACGACAAGCCGCGACAGCATCCTCGCTGCGGTGAATTCCCGCCTTGTGCGCTTCAGCGTCGGGGATGCGCCCCTTGTCGCGGTCGGAGACATGGATCTGACACCGTTTGAGGATGTCGACGATATTCGTGCAACAGAAATCACCATCTCGCCGCATGACGGACAGCCCGTAGAGCCGCCCCAAGCCTTCGCCTGGATGCATGACCGGATGCGTGCCGCAGGCGTCGCGCCGGTCGAGTTCCGGATATCGCTGCCGCTGGCGGATGGCGACTGGCTGAATGTCAGCGCACGGTTCCAGAGGCCCGATCTTCAGGCACCGCCCGCCCTTCTCGGGGCCACACTCTTGTCGCTGGCGCTGCTGATGGCGGCGCTCTGGTATGGGCTGGGGCGGATCACGAGGCCGCTGCGGCAACTCGCCTCTGCAGCCGACGGGTTCGACATCGACGCTCCAGCGCCGGATATGCCACGGCAAGGCCCGCGCGAGGTGCGCGCGCTCTCCGACGCCTTGGGTCAGATGCATGCGCGGCTGACGGGAATGGTCGGCGAACGCACCCGGATGCTGGCCGCACTGGGCCATGACCTGCGCTCGCCGATCACGGCGCTGCGAATACGGGCCGAGATGGTGGAGGACGACGAAACCCGCGAGCGGATGGTGGCCACGCTGGCCGAGATGCAGGAGATGGTGGACTCTACCCTCGCCTATGCGCGCGGTGTGTCGACCGATCAGCCGATGGAACAGACCGATCTTGGCGCACTTGTGCGCGATCTTGCCGCGGAGTTGTCCGAAACGGGTCCGCAGATCAAGGTCACCCCGTCAGGACCAATCGATGCCGCGCTTCGCCTGGCCGCGATCCGACGTGCCCTGCGCAATCTGATGGAGAACGCACAACGCTACGGTCATGCCGTGCACGTGTCGGTCCAGCGGATTGGCAATCGTGCCGAACTGGTGATCGAGGACAATGGCCCCGGCATTCCTGCCGGGGATCTCGAAAGGGTCTTCGACCCCTTCACCCGTCTGGAAACATCGCGCTCGCGCGACACGGGCGGGATCGGCCTCGGCCTGCCGATAGCACGCGCCATCCTGCGCGCGCATGGCGGTGATGTTATACTATCAAACCGCGCCGAAGGCGGGCTTCAGGCCACTGTCAGCCTGCCACTTGAGCAAGATCAGCGTCCGAACCTGCCCCGGTAATCCTGGTTTGTACGCAGATCGAGTAAGCGACCAGCGCGGATGGTATGCACCCGCGCGTTCATCCCGTGTCGGACGATGCTGCGGTGTATCAACGCCGCCGGCATCCTCAAGCGCCCTGTCCGTGATCCGTAAGGCAGGCGGCATGATCCCGCAGGACCTCGAGAACGCGGCAGTCCGCGACGGTGTCGCGGCTGCATTCCCCGAGCATGCGCTTGAGCTCCTTGCGCAGTGCCTCCAGCCGGGTGATGCGGACCTCGACCTCCTTCAACTGGCGGTGCGCGATGCGGTCCACATCCGCGCAGGACCGGCCCGGGTTGTCGGAGAGGTCGAGCAGCTCACGGATCGCATCGAGCGTGAAGCCAAGCTGCCGTGCATGCCGGATGAAGGCGAGCCGGTCGAGATCGCTGTCCCCATAGCGACGTTGCCCGCCCTCGGTCCGCCCCGGTTCCGGCAAGAGCCCGATCTGTTCGTAATAGCGCACCGTCTGCACCTTGGTGCCAGTGCGCTTGGCCAGCGTGCCTATCGACAACATGGAAAAGCCTCCTGTTTACTACAGCCATTGTAGGTTTGGCCGCAGGGAACGACAAGCCATCACGAAAGCGTCAGCGCCCATCCCAGGGGCAAGAAAACGCTTGAACCTCTACCTACTGTAGCTTGTAAGCAGGCACCAAAATGAAGAATTGCGAGGCATTTCTGGCAGATGACAGGACTTCAGAAGGGTTTGTGGGCGGCAGTGGCCGTCGCCGCGCTTGGCGCGGGCGGTTTGGCTCTCTTCGATGCCCGGCCGCCGGACACGACGGCAAGCGCAGAGGCCAACGCACAGCCCAACGAACGGGCCTCGGTTGTGGCAGAGTTCGAGTTGACAGGCCATGACGGCGTTGTCCGCACGGCCGAGGATTTGCGCGGCCAGTGGAGCCTCGTCTTCTTCGGCTTCACGAACTGCCCCGACATCTGCCCCACCACCCTGGCGGAGATCGCGCAGGTCATGGACGACCTCGGGTCCCAGGCCGACGCGGTCCAGCCGCTCTTCATCTCGGTCGACAGCGAACGCGACCGCCCCGCGGCGCTGGCCGAATACGTCCCCCAGTTCCATCCGTCCATTCTGGGCCTCTCCGGCACGCCGGAGCAGATCGAGGCCGCCGCCGCATCCTTCAAGATCTTCTATGAGCGCGTCCCGGAAGAGACCGCGCCGGACGGCTACACGATGGGGCACACCAGTCAGGTCTTCCTCTTCGACCCCGAGGGCAGGTTCGTGCGGCTCTATAGCTATGGCACCCCCGCGCCCGAGATCACCGCCGATCTGCGCACGCGGATTGAAACAGATGGATAGGCTGCGCGGCGAACCGGCCCTGTGGCTGGCGTGGCTCATGGCCTTTGCAGCCTCGCTTGCCGTGCTCTTCATCGGCGAGGTGCTGGGGCAGACACCCTGCTCGCTGTGCTGGTTCCAGCGGGCTTTCATGTTCCCACTAGCGGTCCTGCTCGGCCTCGGCCTCTGGTGGCGCGACCTCACTGTCGGACGCTACGGCGTGGTCCTGGCGCTGGCAGGCGCCGCCGTCGCCCTCTGGCATCTGGCGCTCTATGCCGGGCTGATCCCTGAGCGCATCCAGCCTTGTGCCGCAACCGGTCCGTCTTGCACCGACGCCAACCAGATGATCCTAGGCGTGCCCATTCCGGCGCTGGCCGTCCTGTCCTTCATTGCCATCGCGGCGCTCTGCGCCCTCTCGCGAAAGACTGTCCCCGCATGACCCGCAGACCGCTCATCCTCTCGATCCTCGCGCTGGCGCTTGTCCTCTTTGCGGGCGGCGCATGGTTCATCTCTCGTCCGGACGCACAGGTTGCGACCGTGCCTCCGCAGGTGGCCGAGGCGCTGGTGCGGCCATGGTCGCCGGTGCTGGGGCGTGATGATGCGCCGGTCACCATCGTCGAGTTCTTCGACCCCGCCTGCGAAGCCTGCCGCGCCTTCCACCCTATCGTGAAGGACATATTGGCCGAGCACGGCGACGCCGTGCGCGTCGTGGTGCGCTACACCCCGTTCCATGGCGAGGTCTCGGAGGTGGCGATTCGCGTTCTGGAAGCCGCCCGGATGCAGGGCGTCTTCGAGCCGGTGATGGATGCGCTGATGCGCGAGCAGCCCCGTTGGGCGTCGCATGGCGGGATGCGGACTGACCTGATCATCCGGATCGCGGGCGAGGCCGGGCTCGACGTCGCGGCGGCGGAAGGGCAAATCCGCTCGCCCGAGGTCGTGGCCGTGCTGAATGAGGACCGGGCCGACGTCGAGGCGGTCGGAGTTCGCTACACGCCCACCTTCTTCGTGAACGAGCGACCGCTGGAGCCGTTCGGCGAGGCGGAGCTCCGCGCGCTGGTCGCCGACGAAGTCAGAAAATCCGGGTCGTGACAAACCGAGACCAGCGAATTGGAGACTGACAAGATGAAGATAATTGCAACTGCCACACTTGCTTTCGCCCTGCTGATCGCAGCGCCGCCCGTCCTTGCCGAGGGAGACGAGGTGGTGATCGAGAGCGCCTGGTCGCGCGCCTCGATCGGGACCAGCCGCCCCGGCGTAGCCTACATGGCCCTGATAAACACAGGCGACGCGCCGGTTGTGGTGAGTGGCCTCCGCACCGACCTCGCGGCGATGCCGATGATCCATGCCAGCACCACCGACGCGCAGGGGGTGACCCGCATGTCGCATATGGAGGAGGTCGAGATCGCCCCCGGTGAGACCGTGGCGTTGGAACCGGGTGGGCTGCATGTGATGCTGATGGACCTCCAGCGCCCGATGGTGGAGGGCGAGAGCTTCACGCTGTCGCTGATCCTCGCCGGTGGTGAGGAGATCGCCGCCGAGGTGCCGATCCTTGGCATAGCGTCGCGGGGTCCGGCGGACTGATGCGGCGGCGTGCGCTTCTGGGCTATGGCGCGCTCGGCTCTTGCGCCGTCGCGGCCACGCTCTTCGCAGGGTGGTGGCAGGTCGATGGCCCCGGCGCTCCGGAGGCGACGTCGGGGCGGCCCATGCCGCTGACCGACATGGATTTCGCACTGACCGACCATGAGGGGCAGTCTGTCGGCCCCGAGACCTTGATCGGGCACCCGTCGCTCGTCTTCTTCGGCTTCACCTGGTGCCCGCAGGTCTGCCCGACGACGCTCGCGGACATCTCGCATTGGCTCGACGGTCTCGGCGCGGAAGCGGAGATGCTCAACACCGTACTCATCACGGTCGATCCGGAACGGGACACCATCGAGGCGATGGCCGAATATGTCGGTTATTTCCATCCTCAGATCCGCGGCTGGACGGGCAGTCCTGCGCAGATCGCGCAAGCGGCGGAAGGATTCCGGGTGCGCTACGAGAAGGTCGCGCTCGAGGGCGGCGACTACACGATGAACCACACGGCCGGTGTCTTTCTGTTCGATGCGGCAGGCGCGCTGGTCAGCATCATCGACTACCACGAAGCGCGCGAGTTCGCGCTTCCCAAGATCCGCCGCGCGATGGGGCGCAGCGCGCCCGGGACGGGGTGAGAAACGTCGTGCAGGAAATTTCTGAAACCCTCTTGAACCTACAGTTGCTGGAGGTCTCATATTACGATTAGATGACGGGGACCGTGCCATGAACGAGATCAGCCAGACCGCAAAGGCCCGAGCAAAGGCCTCCACCTGTGATGCAGGCGGCTTCGTCCTGCCGGGCGATCCGCCGCCGCGGCTGGCCTCTGCCGCCGCGGCGTCCTGCTGTGGCGGAAGCGGCGAGACGGCGGCGGCTTCCTGCTGCGGTCCGTCCGCGGGCGTGGATGCACCCACATGGCGCCGCGTGGACTGGATGCTCTGGGGCTCGGGCGCGATCATCGCGATCTCCTACCTCGCGGGTTTCGTCCTGCCGCATGATGCGCCCCTCGGCCTCGGCGTCTTCACCCACGGCGTGCAGGAAATGATGAACCTGATGTGGTGGGGCATCCTCGTCGGGATGATCGCCGTCGGCCTGATCGACCGGGTGCCCCGGCAATTCGTCATCGGCGTCATCGGCCGCGACCAGGGCGCGACAAGCCTCGTGCGCGCGGTGCTGGCGGGCGTTTTGCTCGACCTGTGCAATCACGGCGTGCTGATGGTCGGGGCCAAGCTTTACGAACGCGGCGCGAGCCTTGGACAGGTCTTCGCCTTCCTGATCGCCTCGCCCTGGAACTCGCTGTCGCTGACGATCATCATCGGCGTGCTGATGGGGTGGCAGTGGATGGCGGTCTTTCTGGTCGCATCGCTGATCATCGCCTTCGCCACCGGCCTTGTGGTCGAGGCGTTGGAGCGCGCGGGCCGCGTGACGCCAAACCCGAACCGCGTCGATCTGCCCGCCGATTTCCACGTCTGGCGCGAAGCCAAGGCCGGCTTGCGCGCCACCCGCTACGATGCCGCCTTCGCCCGCGACATCGCGCGCCGGTCCGTCACCGCAAGCCGCATGGTCCTCCGCTGGTTGTTCTTCGGCGTGGTTCTGGCGGCGCTGATCCAGGCGACGGTTCCGACCGAGATCTTCGCGACGTGGTTCGGCGCGACCCTGCTCGGGCTTTTCACCACGCTCCTTGCCGCCACGATCATCGAGGTCTGCTCGGAAGGATCGGTGCCGATCGCCGCCGACCTGATGACCCGCGCCGCGGCGCCGGGCAACGCCTTCACCTTCCTGATGGCGGGCGTGGCGACCGACTACACCGAGATCCTTGTTCTGAGGGAGGTCACGGGGCAGCTGAAGGCTGCGCTGTTGCTGCCGCTCCTTACTGTGCCTCAGGTTCTTGTGATTGGCTGGGCCTTGAACGTGGCGGGATGACAAAGCACAAATCCCAGAACCGAGGAGAGATCATGCCCATATTGTCCCGCCGTAGCCTGCTTATCGGCGCCGCCAGCCTCGCCGCCATCGCGCCGAAGGTGAGCCTCGCGCAGGGCGCGCCTGCCATTCATGTCCTGAAGGACCGCAATTGCGGCTGCTGCGAAGCCTGGGTGCAAATCCTGCGCGCCGATGGTATGACGGTCACGACCGAGAACAGCTTCGGCACGCTTCTGATCCGCCACAAGCTCGACAACGGGATCCCGCAGGAGATGATCTCCTGCCACACGGGCGAGATCGACGGCTATTTCATCGAGGGCCACGTCCCGCCCGCAGATATCCGGCGGCTGCTCGAGGAACGCCCGGATGCAGTCGGTCTGGCCGTGCCCGGCATGCCCTACGGCTCTCCCGGAATGGGTCCTGAGGACAGTCGCGAGGCCTATGACGTGTTCCTGATCCACCATGACGGCAGCACCGAGGTGTTCACAAGCTACGCGGCGGCCACCTGACCTGAGTAGCCGGCTCAGAGCTGTGACGCCCAACGCGGATGCTCTTCGTCCACGACGAAGGGATGCGCGTGGCGTCGCGCGCCGTGCAGGTGCGGGTGATCCAGCGGCAGGTTCTCATGCGTGTGCTCGAAGGTGTCGGGATCGCCCGATGGCCAGAGACGCAGGGCGGTCAGCGCGCCGATGCCTGCCAGTGCCGCCAGCAGGACCAACGCCACGACAGGCCCGAACTGTGTCATCAGCCATCCCGACAGCGGATAGGTCACCAGCCAGCACGCGTGGCTGAGCGCGAACTGCGCGGCGAAGAGCGCGGGGCGATCCTCGGCATGCGCGGACCGGCGCAAGAGGCGGCCCGAGGGCGTGAGGACGGCTGAATAGCCCAGACCCACCAGCAGCCATGCGCCGAGCAGGTAGGACCACTCGAGCCCGAGGGCGGCGACCTCTCCGGCAAGCGCCAGAAGCGTCAGAACCATCAGCAAGGCGCCCCCGACCATCACGGGGCGGTCCGGCACGCGGTCCAGAATCCTGGGCAGCACAAGCGCCGCGATCATCGACCCGGTGCCGAAGGCAAACATCGTCCAGGCCAGCGCCGCGGCATCCATCCCCAACGTGCTGCGCACCAGCACCACCGAATTGACCAGCACCATCGCCCCTGCTGCAGCGGCGGCCATGTTCAGCGCCATCAACCCGCGCAGCCGCGGCGTGGCCAGGTAGATGCGGATGCCGCGCGTGGTCCGGTCATAGACGCCGCGCGGTGCAGGCGGTTTCGGGCTGGGCAACAGGACCGAAACCACAAGCGCGGCCGAGGCCGCGAAGCCGACCACAGTGCCGAGGAACAGGGAATTGTAGCTCATCACCGCCAGGAGCAGCGCGGCCAGCGTGGGGCTGACGATATTTTCAAGATCATAGGCCAACCGCGACAAAGACAGCGCGCGGGTGTAGCGCGCTTCCTCCGGCAACACGTCCGGGATCGTCGCCTGAAACGTCGGCGTGAAGGCGGCCGAGGCCGATTGCAGCGCGAACATCAGGACATAGACCTGCCAGACCTCGGTGACGAAGGGCAGGCACAGCGCCACCCCCGCCCGCACCAGATCGAGCGTCACCAGAAGCGCCCGCCGCGGCACCCTGTCGGCAAAGGCCCCCGCAATGGGGGCGATGCCGACATAGGCCACCATCTTGATGAAGAAGACAGTGCCCA
>DISF01000072.1 GCA_002421985.1 Roseovarius sp. UBA6217
CCGTGGGCGGCATCGATGCGCTCGGTACGATCGACCCAGTCCTTCTGGCCAACGCGAGCTTCAGCCTCTCGGCCCATGGGGCGGGGGTCTATGGGGATTATTCGCTGGTCTCGGTCCGTGCGGCCGCACTGCGTGTGCAAGACATCATCACCCGCATCGGGGAGACGGAAGATCTGCACGAGGCCATCGCGCTCAACACCTATGCGCGCGCCGAGCTTGCGCGACTGGTCGCGATCCGGACCCGGATCAAGGCCGCCCATACCCAGCCGCTGAGCGAGGAACAGCTCGCCATGGCCGCGGCCCAAGCCGCCGAGCGGCAGTTCATGGATTTCACCCAGGAGACATTGCGATGAGAAGGCCACTGCGCATTTCCCTCACCACCACCGTCGCCACCCTCGCGCTGACCATGGTGCTCGCAGGCCCTGTCACCGCACAGGGCGTGCCCACGGTCGACACCCAAAACATCGCCCAGGAAATCCGCCAGCTTCAACAGATGCTGCAGGATTTCGGCATCCAGACCGATCTTCTGGACAATGCGCTGGCGCAACTCGACCTTCTGCAGCAGTTCGACCAGCTTGAGGAGATGTATGCCTCGCTTACCGGGCCGCGCAGCATCCTCGGCCTCGCCATGGGTGGCGATCTCGACGGCCTCCTGCAGGCCAATTTCGAAGACATTCCCAGACTGATCCGGGGCATCCAGGCGGGCGACTGGTCGAGCCTGATCGGCCCCAATGCGGGCCCGCTGCGCACGCAGATGGAACAGGCGCTGGCCAGTGCCGGGTTCGACGAGGACTCGCTGCGCGAGATCGCCACTAGCGGCAATCCCGGCGCAGAAGGTGTCGCGACCCGCGCCACGACCGGCGCCGTGATGTCGGCGGCGGCCCAGAACAGCCATGCCGAGGCGTCACAATCCCTCGAACGTGTTGAACAGCTCGTCGCGATGATCCCCGACATGGAAGACCTGAAGGAGTCGATGGATCACAACACCCGCGTCACGGCGGAACTCGCCATCGCCATGACCCGGATGTGGGAACTAGAAGCCATCCAGACCCTCGGCGCGGGCAACGCGGGTGTGGTGGACGCTGCCACCGTCGCCGAAGAGCGCCGCTACATGGACTTCACCCTGCCGAGCCTGCGGCCATGACCAAGGCACCGGACATGACGGCAGGCATGAGCACCCGTGAACTCGTTGAGGAGGAACTGATCCATGGCGCGCTGCGCCGGGAGCAGCTCTGGCGGATGATCGGTCTTGGCGGGGCGGGCTTTGGCGTTTTCGGCTGCCTTGCGGCCGCGGCCGTTGCCCTGATGGTCGAGACGCCCCCGCCGGTTGTCGTGCCCTATGACCCCGCGACCGGTATGGCTTTGCCGAACGCCACGGTCGAAACGGTCTCGCTTGCCGAGCGGCCCGCCATCATCGAGGCGCAGATCTACCGCTACATCCTCGACCGTGAGGCCTACAACCAGCTCGACAATGACCTGCGCGTGCGCCGTGTGCTGGCGCAATCCACAAGTGCGGCCGAGGCCAGCATGCGGGCCATGTGGACCTCGGGGCAGGAGAGCTATCCGCCGACCCGCTACGGCCCCGCGGCCGAGATGGCCGTCGAGATCGCCTCGATCACGCTGATCGGCGAGAACCGCGCGCAGGTGCGCCTCAGAAAGCGCCTGACCAGCCCGCAAGGGGCACAGGACGGATGGTTCACCGCAACATTGATGTTCGCTTTTCAGCCCGAACGGACCCGCTCGATCGACGATGTCTGGCAAAACCCTTTCGGCTTCACCGTCACCCAATATGCCATCCGATCGGACCGTTCCGAATGACCTCTGTTCCAGTTCTTGCCCCTGTTCACGCCCTGCTCGTCGCCGGTGCCCTGATGCTCTCCGCACCCGCAGCCTTTGCCGAGACCACGCCACGCTCCGGCCCCCATGACAACCGCGTGCGGATCGCCACCTGGACCGAGGGACAGGTCTACCGCATCGTCACCACCCTGACCCGGGTCACCACCGTCGAGTTCGGTGACGGCGAGACGATCCGTTCGATCATCGCGGGCGACACGGTGGGCTTTCAATTCGACGGCGTGCCGGGTGGACGCGCCTTCGCGATCAAGCCCGCCGCCTCGGGTGTGGCCACCAACATCACGGTCTATACGAACCGCCGCTCCTACTATTTCCATGTGGTCGAGGCGCGCGAGACCCCGCATTACGTCGTGCAGTTCCGCTATCCCGAGAGTCGCGTCCAGCCGACCCGCGCGGTTGCGGCCGAGGCGCCGAATGCGAACTATGCCGTCAGCTCCCAAGAGGAGTTCACACCGACCGCCATCTGGGATGACGGAACCTTCACATATTTCCGCTTTGCACGGAACGCGCCGGTCCCGGCGATCTTTCGCTATGCCAATGGCGGCGAGCGGGCTGTCAATAGCACTGCGCTTGAGGACGGTGTCATCCGGGTCTCGGGCGTGAACCGCCAATGGGTACTTCGCCTCGGGGAAGACGAGGTCTGTGTTCAGGATATGGGTGGGCCCACGTTATGAGCCAGGATACCGAAGATCTCGCTGCGCGCCTTGCGGCGCTGGAAAGCACAGGTGAGAAGAAGCGCGGTGCCGCACGGCCCTCCCCACTGACAGCCATCCTCGGCGTGGCCGGGATCGTGGCTGTGGGCGGTCTGGCTTGGGCCGCCCTTCAGCCATCGCCGGAAGCGCCCCTGCCGACCGCCGCTCCGGAAGAGTTCCAGACTGCAGGATCGGGCTTCGGCGACCTCGCACCCATGCAAGTGGTCGAGCCTGCACCGGCGCCACCGGCCGAGACCAGCCCCACCGCGTCGGAACTGGCGCTGATGGAAAGTCTCGCGACGCTGCGCGCGGAACTCGAAGACTTGCGTGCGCGGCCCGTCGAGGCATCGGACAGCGCCGCAGAACACGCCATCGCCGATCTCACGGCGCAGATCGCGGCGCTGCAGGAGGCCTCCACTGAGGCGCAGCGCGCGCTCGAGCGGCAATTGACCGAACGCAACCGCGAGCTCGACCAACTGCGCATGGACCTCGAAGTCGCGCGGCTGGCCCCGCCTGAGCCCACGGACCTCGGTCCCAACGAGGAGGAGTTGCGGCTCGCAGAACTCGAGCGCCGCCGCATCGCTGAAGCTGAAGCGCGGGCCGAACGCATCGCCTCGCCCATGATCGCGTTTTCCGGGATGGGGGCAGGGACCGACCGAGAGGACAGTATTGAGGCCGCGCGCCTGAACGAGGACGAAGCCTTCGTGCGGGCGGGCGCAAGGCCCGCTCCGGTGACGCGGGCCGAAGTGATCGTGAACCCCGGCAACACCATCGTGCAAGGCACGATGATCCAGGCCGTGACCGAGACGGCACTCGACAGCACGCTGCCCGGCGCCATCCGGGCCATCGTCTCCGAGGACGTCCATTCCTTCGACGGCACGCGCGTCCTGATCCCGCGCGGCGCACGTCTCGTGGGGCGTTACCGCTCCGATGTGGCGCTCGCGCAGTCGCGGGTCATGGTGGCCTGGGACCGCATCATCCTGCCCGACAACCAGACGGTCGAGATCAGCGCCTTTGGTGGCGACGAGCTCGGCCGCACAGGCACCACCGGCTTTGTCGACACGCGTTTCGCGCAACGCTTCGGCTCCGCGGCGCTGATCTCGCTGATCGGGGCCCTGCCCGCAATCGCCGCCGGACAGATCGACGATGAGGCCTCCGCCGATGTCGCGAACGACGTGGGGACGAACCTGCGCGACAGCACGCAAAGCGTGATGCAGGATTATCTGGCGATCCGGCCCGTGATCCATGTCGATCAGGGCACCCGGATCACGGTCATGGTCGACCGTGATCTGGAGATCTTCTGACATGGCAGCAAGCTATCTCGAAGCCTCGCTCGACCGTCTGGGCACGCCCGTGCAGCGCGACGACACGATCGAGATTTGCATCAACCCCGATGGACGGGTCTGGGGCGAGTTCCAGGGCGATCATTTCATGCGAGGTCTCGGCACGCCGCTCAGCCAGACTGAGATCAAGGATCTCGGCAACCAGATCGCCTCGGCCGCCTCGACCACACTCAGCACCAAGAAGCCTATCGTTTCGGTCTCGATCCTCTACCGGGACCGACCCATCCGGGCGCAGGTCATCCAGCCGCCGGCTGTCGAGGGTGGGTTTTCCATATCGCTCCGGTTTTTCTCGTCGCTGCCGCTGGAGGCGATCAGGCTCGGGTTCCTCTACGGCAAGGAACGGAGCCTTGAGGGCCTGCGCCGCGAACGAAACGCCGCCCTGCGCGATGTGGTGGCCTCCGGCGACATCGATGCCGCCCTGCGCTTCTGCGTCGAGAACAAGCTGAACATGATCGTCTCGGGCGGCACCTCGACCGGCAAGACGGTCGCGGCGCGCAAGATCCTCTCCCTGATCCCTCCCGAGGAACGGATCATCACCATCGAGGAGGCAGCCGAACTGCGCCCCGAACAGCCGAATGCGGTCACGCTGATCGCAGACCGGGACACCGACGCCCGCAGCGCCGATGTGCTTCTGGCCTCGACCCTGCGGATGCGGCCTGATCGGATCGTGCTGGGCGAGGTCCGGGGCCGCGAGGCCATGACCTTCCTTGAGGCGATCAACACCGGCCATGGCGGCTCGCTCACTACCCTGCATGCCGAGACGCCGCAACTCGCTGTCCGCCGTCTCGCCATTGCCGCGCTCAAGACCGATGTGCCAATGACCTATGCCGACATGGTCGACTACATCGAAGGCTCCATCGACGTGATCATCCAGGCCGGCCGCCATGACGGTGCCCGCGGCATCACCGAGTTCTTCCTGCCGGGGCAGGCGAGACATCAGGACCAGAACACTGCCGGAACCGGGGGCACAAAGCGCCCAACGGTCGCCGCCGAATGACCCGAAAGGAAACCCCCATGCGCAAGATCATCCTCGCCGCAGCTGTCACCCTGCTGGCCGCGCCCCTCGCGGCCCAAACCTCGCCTCAGGTCACGAATGATCTCACCGTGACCGTCACGCCCCAACAGTACCGGATCTGCAACGACCGGCCCGCACGGCCGACCTGGATGGATGAAGTCCACCCGCGCGAGGCCTACAAGGCGCTGACGTTGATGCGGCTTTACGAGTTGCGGTCGTGGGAAGCGATCAAGGAAACTGGCGACTGCGGCTGTGATGTCCGCTTCCCGTCATGGGATTCAGCCTCAGCCGAATACGAGGAACGGTTCGCGACAAGCACGCAGGCGGAGCACACTCAGGCCCAATTGGCCCTTCGGAACGAGCAGAACCAAATCGCCCGCGACGTCCAGGATATCTGCGAAACCCAAGGCAACTGGTAATGAGCATCGTCAGCTGGATGGTCGGAACGGCCGACGGTTTCCTTGCCGATGCGGCCGAGTCCCAGTTTGGGGCGGTGGCAAGCAATACCGGCACGATCATCCTGCTGATGGTCACGCTTTCACTGATCGGCGTTTGCATCAACATGGCCTTTCAGTTCCGAAGCATGGATGGGGCCAGCTTCTTCTGGTACCTGATAAAGCTGATATTGATAGGGCTCTTTGCCTTCAACTGGGCCAACTTCAACGCTGTGGCCAATGCCGTTATCGGCGGGCTCGACTACATCGCCGGGGCACTGATCTCCTCGGTTGGTGGCGGCGGGGCAGGAGCCACCTACTTCGCGGGCGAATTCGACCGGCTGATCACGGAGTTCAGCCAATACCTGAATGCGATCGGCAACAACCTGAACTGGATGACCGGCGCGATCCTCGGCGGCATCGGCCTGGTGCTCCTGAGCCTCCTTGGCTTCATGACCGGCATTGTCCTCATCTTCGCCAAGATGATGCTGACCCTGATGCTCGGTCTCGCGCCGATCATGATCGCGCTGTCGCTATTCGATGCGACCAAGGATTTCTTCCACAGATGGGTCTCGACGACGATCAGCTATGCCTTCTACCCCATCGTCATCGCCGCCATGTTCTCGACCGTGGTCGGCATGGCGAATTCGCTTCTGGCCCAGCTCGGTGACCCCAACTCCGCGACCAACATCGGCTCGCTGGTGCCGTTCTTCGTGATGGTGTTCCTGGCCAAGGGCTTCGTCGCGGCAACGCCCCTGATCGTGCGTGGGATCTCGGGCAACCTGATGGTGGCTGCGGCACCGGCGATCGTTGGTGGCTCCGCAGGGGTCCTGCGGGGTCTGGTGAATACCTCGGGTGTACAGGGCAGGGCGCGGATCGGTGCGCTGACAACAGGAGAAGCTATCGGGCGGGGGGCGGTGCAGGCGCCTGTAGTTGTGCGAAGTGCGGCTACGACAGCGAGCGCGCAGGTGGTGAGGATCGCCGAGCGGGCGAAGCGGTTGTCCCAGTGATGGACTGGTTGGATTTTCTATGAATATCAAGAGGTTTCGAGACGGCGTGTGCGCCATGTGATCATGTTTTGATTGCAAGCTCTCGCACTCCGTTCGGCGGTGACGGGGCGTTGGTTTCATGGGTAAAAAGGTTGGACAGACATATATTCCAGACGGATGAGACCTATCGGGTAGTCACAAGCATGTCATACGTCTCATCTAGACGTGGTGACGTAGAGATTCGGAGGTGGATCCTTGCCGCAACTTGTTCGAAATTCCGGCGTCGCCGTTTGGGCGCAAATCGCTGAGGCCCTTCGGGGCGAGATCGAGCGTAGTTTCGACGAGGGCGACTGGCTGCCGGCCGAGCCTGAGCTTGCCGCAAGGTTCGGTGTCAATCGCCACACCCTTCGCCACGCTGTTTCGGCGCTGATTGCCGAGGGGTTGGTGGAACGTGTTCACGGGCGCGGAACCCGAGTTTTGGCGCGTGGACTGGTCTACGGTATCGGGCGAGACACGCGGTTTACCGAACAGCTTGCCGCCAGTGGGCGCAGGGCGCAGGTGCGCCTGCTCGACCGCGATGGGGCGCGCGCCGAGGGTGGCGTCGCCCGCCGGTTGCGCATTGCCGAAGGCGCGACTGTGCTGCGCCTGCGCACCTTGCGCAGCGACGAGGACCTGCCCTATGCGCTCACGCTGCATTTTCTGACCGGTGCTTCGGCGGAGGCCGCGCGCAGCTACGAGGGTGGCTCGCTCACCAGCCATCTGCGTGAGGCCGCCGGGATCACGCTTGAGCGGGTCGAGAGCCTGATCACCACGCGCCTCCCGCTGGTCGAGGATGCGTTGGCGCTCAGAATGCCGCGCACCCAGCCGGTGCTGCGCGTCAAGGGCGTGAACGCCTGCCGCGCATGCGGCGAGGTGCAGGAATACGCGATCAGCCAGTTTCGCGGCGATCGCATCCAACTGTCGGTGGCCGAGCCGGGCTGGGCCACCGACGAACCGCTACAGGACCAAGAGATCACGACGATCTGACTCCCCAGTCATTCAACACGCACCGAGAGGACCGATCATGTCTGATACCAAGGCCCGCCGCCCCGCCTGATCGCAGGCCCGCCGGGGGCAGGACTGCTGCCAGTTTCCAAATTTTACCCCCTTTCCGAGGGGTGCCGCCTCCGCCCGGTCATCGGGCGGCATGTTGAGATATTGCCCAACGGGTCGCCGTTCATCGACGACCAGCCACAGACAGAAAGACAGGCCATCATGCCCGACCAAGCCACCAAACTTGCCGAAAAGGCGACGCTGCACGAGTTGCTTGCCTATGCCGCCGCAGATGACATCCGCGATCTGCCGGACCGGTTCGGCATCACTGCCACCCGCCGAAGCGCGCGCCGGGTGCGCATCATGCTGCGGATGCGCGACGGGGTGAGCGGCCAGCCCTTCAACATGACCGAAGCGCTGGCGATCGAGGCCTATGCCGAGGTCGGCGGGCATCAGGGCTGCCAGCTTCGGCTGGGTGAGGATGACGAGGCGGCGGTCATCGGGGCCACCCTTCTGGCCGGGATCGAGGCTGATCCGACGCTTTTGCCAAAGGTGCGCGCGGCACTTGCGGGGGTTGAGGCGGCGCGCGAACGCAAGGTGGCGCAAGAGCGCGCGGCGGTGCGCGCCACCGAGATCAATTTTGAAGGTGGCGAGGTCGAGGCCTACGACGCCAACGACTATTCCACCGATCGCTGAGGATATCCCATGAAAGACGCAGTCGATTCCATCGGCCCCGACCCGTTCGAGACGCAAACGCTTGCGCGTGCGGCCATCTCCGCCATGGCGCATCCCGGTCGGGTGCTGCGCTGCACTGCCACCTGCGCGGGGCTGTTGCGCGCCTTCGTGCCTGCGGGCACGCGGCTTTATCTGGGCGAGGGCAGCGGCGCGGCGGGGTTCGCGCCGCCCGTGGGTGCGCGGATCGTGCAGGCACCCGGCGAGGCGGTGATCGCGGCGGCGCGCGGCGATGCGGGTGCGGCGCTGATCGGCACGCTGTCTCGCGGCACGCTGCCCCATCCTGAGGATGGGGCGCTGTTGCTGCTTGCGGTCACCGGGCTGACCGAAGCGCCCGACGCTGGCGCGACGGTCTTCTGGATCGGGCGCGGTGCCGCCGGGGGGCGCACACGGCGGCTATCTGTGAAGGGTTTGGCGGAGGGCTTTATCGCCGCGCGCGCAGCGATCAACGGCGCCTACCCGATGGGGGTGGACATCCTGTTGGTGGATGAGGGGAGCGGCACGCTTGCCGGTTTGCCGCGCCATTCGCGCCTGGATATGAGGGAGATCTGAGATGGGATATACCGTTGTCCGGGGCGGCACCGAGGCGATGCTCGCGGCCGAGCAGATGCTTGATGCCGTGCGTCTGGGGGCCTTCCGGGAGGCACCCGAAACATTTGCAAGCGCTGCCCAGCAGGTGGACATGATCCTTGCCGGGCAGCGCAACGCGGTTGACCGTGTGATGTGCGAGGCCGGGTTTCACGCGCCGCGCTTGGCGGCCCTGGCCATCGTGCAGGCCGAGGGCGATGTCATCCATGCCTCTTTCATCCTACGCGCCCTGCGGGTCAGCCTGCCACGCTGGGGCACCTCCGAGACGATCGACATGGAGGATATGCGCGTGCTGCGCCGTCTGTCCTCGGCGTTCAAATCCGTGCCCGGCGGGCAGTATCTGGGGCCATCGCACGACTATACGCTGCATTTCCTGCGCCACGAATTGCTGGCCGAACTGCCCGAAGAGCGCCGCGCCGAGGCCTTGCGCGCGCTTGGGGCCGAGGACGGCGTCGCGGGGGAGGCCACGCGCCCGCTGCCGCCCATGCCGCGCGTGATCGAGATCCTGCGCGCGGCGGGTGTGGTCAGCCTGCCCAAGGGCGATGCCGGGGCGGAGCCCGCTGATATCACCATGGCACCGATGCGCTTTCCGGCACCCGCCCGTTCGGCCCGGCTTCAGGCGCTGTCGCGCGGCGAGAACGGAATGATGATCGGCCTCGCCTACAGTTCACTGCGCGGCTACGGCCATGTCCATCCGACGCTGGCAGAGCTGCGTGTGGGCCATGTGCCGGTGCGCCTGCGCCATCCGCTTTGGGATATCGAGGTCGGGATCGGCGAGGTGCTGATCACGCAATGCGATGCGATCATCACCGGTGTCGGGGCCATTTCAACCGATGATGCCGAGGATGGGCAGGACGGCCTGCGGCTTGGGCTGGGCTTTGGCGCGGCCCTTGGCCAGCAGGAAGAGAGGGCGATTGCCATTTCGATCCTCGACGGCTGTCTTGAGCAGGGTGACAGCCCTGAGGGTGGCCCCGCCGACGATACCGAATTCGTGCTTTATCACTGCGACGGGGTCGAGAGCCTTGGCTTTGTCGAGCATCTGAAAAAGCCGCATTACATGCTCTTCGCCTCGGTTCTTGACCGGATGAGCGCGGCCAATGCGCCGCAAACCGTTGCGCCGGAAGGCGCGGCACAGCCCGAATTCGAGGAGACCAACCCATGAGCGCCGATCACATCGCCCCCGCCACCGCGCCGCAATGGCCCTTTGGCTATCTGGATGAGTTCATGAAAGCCTCGGTGCGGCTGGCCGTGCTGCGCTCGGTCTGCATTCCGGGCTATCAGGTGCCTTACGTCTCGGAAGAGGTGCCGATCGCGCGCGGCTATGGCTCTGGCGGGTTGCAGGTCACGCTGTCGCTGATCGGCCCCGAGGATCGCTACAAGATCATCGACGAGGGCGATGACGAGACGGTGAACGCGGTCAACCTGCGCCGCATGGTGGGGCTGGTGACGGGCGCCACCGCCACCTATGACCCCGAGCGCGCCGACCTGATCCAGACCCGCCACAAGGTGCCCGAGGCCCCCCTGCGCGAGGATCAGATCGTGATCCTTCAGGTGGCCTTTCCCGATGCGCTGCGGTTTTTTGAACGCTCCGAGGCGGTGGCGCGGCAGATGCACGCCGAGAAGGATTACAGCAAGCTATGGCTGCGGCTTTATGAAAGCGTGGTCAGCCACGGTGAAATCATGATCGGCGGGCGCTACCCGGTGATGGTCGAGGGGCGCTATGTGCTTGATCCCACCCATGTGCCACGCTGGGATTTGCCGATGCTGGATCAATCCCCGGCGCTGTTCATCTTCTGCGCCGGGCGCGAGAAACGCATCTATTCGATCCCGCCCGACACGCGGGTCGAACCGCTTGGTTTTGAGGATCACCCGTTTCGCATCGAAGATCAAACCGGGCGCGCCTGCGGGCTCTGCGGCGCGACCGACAGCTTTCTGGCCCCGTTTCTGGCGCAGGGTGGCGGTATGGGCTGGCTGTGTTCGGACACGGCCCATTGCCGCAAGCGGCGCGGCGAACATCTGGAGGATATGACATGGCAACCCCTTTGATCCGGGCCGAGGGCCTGTCGTTGCGCCATGGCCGCGCGCCCTGCGCTGACGGCTGCCGCGCGCTGGACGACCGGGCAGATACTGCCGTCTGCCCGCGCTGCGGCGCGGTTTGGGCGCTGCGCGATGTCAGCTTTGATGTCTATCCCGGCGAGATTTTCGGCATTGTCGGCGAAAGCGGCGCGGGCAAGACCAGCCTGATCGACATCCTCGATTTCCGCGCCGAGCCGACGGCGGGCGCTGTCTATTACGGCGGCTGGCATGACGGGCAGCGCCCCCTGCACGAGGCCAGCGACGAAGAGCGCCGCGACCTGCGCAATCACGCGCTTGGCCTTGTCTATCAGAACCCGCGCCGCGCGCTGATGATGGGGATGAGCGCGGGCGGCAATGTGATCGAGCGGATGCTGGCCGCGGGCGAGCGCCATATCGGGCAGATGCGCGCGCGCGCGCATGGGCATCTGGACCATATGGAACTGGGCGACCGGATGGATGTGGTCACCGAAACGCTGAGCGCAGGCATGCGCCAGCGGGTGCAGATCGCGCGTGCGCTGGCCAACCGGCCACAGGTGCTGTTGCTGGATGAGCCGACCACCGGGCTGGATCTGTCGGTGCAGGCGCGCACGCTCGATCTGATCCGCAAGGTGCAGCGCGAGCTGGGGCTGACGGTGATCCTTGTCACCCATGACTGGGGCGTGCTGCGGCTTCTGGCGCGGCGGGCGATCGTGCTCAAGGCCGGGCGCGTCGTCGAAAGCGGCATGGTGGCCCAACTCATGGAAGACCCGCAGGCCCCTTACACCCAACTTCTGGTGAGTTCCGCGCTATGACACAGCCCATCCTTCAAATCGACAATCTGTCCAAGACATTCGTGCTACATCTGCTGGGTGCCAAGCGGATCGAGGCGTTGAAGGATGTCTCGTTCACCCTTGGCGCGGGCGAGTTTCTGGCGGTCACCGGGCGCACCGGCGCGGGCAAGTCCACGCTGGTCAAGACGGTGCTGCAATATCACCGCCCCACCGACGGCGGCGTTGTCTATCACCGCGCTGACGGCACCGCGTTGCGGCTGGACCAACTGCCGGTGATCGAGCTGATCGCGCTTCTGGACAGCGAGATCGGCTATGTCGCGCAGCATCTGCATGTGGTGCCGCGGGTGGCCGCGCTTGATCTGATGATCGAGGCCGCGCCGCACCATGACCGTCCCCGCGCCGAGGCCGAGGCGCGCGCGCTATTCGAGGCGCTGCGCCTGCCCGAAAGCCACGCAGCCCTTTATCCCGCCACCTTCTCGGGCGGGGAAAAGCAGCGCTTCAACCTCGGGCTGACGCTGATGCGGCGCCCGCGCTTGCTGATCGTGGACGAGCCGACCGCAGCCCTTGACCCCGAGACGCGCGAGATCGTCATCGACCTGATGGCACGCCTCAAGGCGCAAGGCACCAGCACCATCGCCGTGCTGCATGACCGCCTTGCGGTCGAACGGCTGGCGGATCGTGAAATCGTGATCGCGGAGGGTCGGCTTGCCGCCGAACACCGCGTGACCCAGACAGAGGAACCTGTTGCATGACGACCCTCATCACCAATGCCCAGATCGTCCTGCCCGACCGGGTGGAGCGCGGCACGCTGCGCCTGCACGACGGCAAGATTGCCGAGATCCTGCCCGACGACGGGGCAGGGGCCGCGCCCGCGCCGGGTGTCGAGGTCATTGACGCCGAAGGTGACTGGCTGATCCCCGGATGCATCGACCTGCATGGCGACGATATCGAGTTCGAGATCGGCGCGCTTGGCCCGCGTGCGGGCACCCTGCGGATGCCGGTCGAACTGGGCCTTTTGCAATCGGACAAGAACGCCGCCGCATGGGGGATCACCACCAAGCTGCACGCCATCGCCTATTTCGAGGACGAGGCCAAGAACCGCTCAAAGCGGCTCTCGGGGGCGATCATGGACACGATCCGCGACTATGGCGCGGCGGGCCGCCTGTTGGTCGAGCATTGGGTGGACCTGCGTTACGAGGTGACAGCCGATCCCGACTATACGCTGGAGGCGATGGCGCATCCGGTGGTGCGCATGATTTCGGTCATGGATCACACGCCCGGCGAGGGCCAATTCGCCGATATCGAAAGCTACAAGGCGCTCAACCGCCAGATCACCGATGCCGACGATGCCGAGTTGGAGCGGCTGGTGGCGGAAAAACGCGCGCGCGCCCATCTCAAGACCGCACATGAGGCGCAGGTGGCGGCGCGGGCGCATGAACTGGGCCTGATCATCGCCTCGCATGACGACGATTCAGCTGCGCGCGTCGAGGCGTGGCACGCGCTTGGCGGGGGGCTTTCGGAAATGCCGGTGCGCCTTGAGGCGGCAGAGCGCGCCCATGCGCTTGGCATGAAGGTCAGCATGGCCGGCCCCAACCTGCTGCGCGGCGGATCGGCCAGCGGCAACCTCAACCTTGTTGAGGCGCTGGCCGCCGGTGCGCTCGATGCGATCTGTTCGGATTACTATCCACCGGCGCTGGTGTGCGGCGCGTTCAAGCTGGTGCAGGATGGGCTGATTGCCGATCTGCCCGATGCGATCCGCCTTGTTACCGCCGGCCCCGCCGATGCGCTTGGCCTCACGGACCGGGGGCGCTGTGTGCCCGGTCTGCGGGGCGATGTCGCCCAAGTCTCGACGGTGCTCGGCCATCCGGTCGTGCGCCGGACCTTCGTCGCCGGTGCCCTTGTCTATGAGGATCGCCGGTTCGAGAACCGCCCACCTGCAACCAAATCCCCTTCCATCCCTAGCGAACTGAGGACGTCATGAAACATTTCCTGAAACTTTCCTGCGCCGCGCTGACGCTGGCCCTTGCCGCCCCGGCCTTTGCCGAGGATCTGACGGTTTACGACCTGCCCAGCAAATACATGAACTGGGCCGGTCTGGTCGAGGCCTACGCGGCCAAGACCGGTATCCGCCCGACGCTCGATCTCAAGAACGGGTCGAGCACCGCGCTTGCCGCGATCAAGCTTGAGGCCGCGAACCCGATCGCCAATGCCGCGTTCTGGTCGCTCGATATCGCGTCCGAGGCCAAGGCCGCCGGTCTGCTCGCGCCGCTGGAACTGACGCGGTTTGACGAAATCCCCGCCGATCTGAAAGACCCCGATCATCACTGGTGGGGCGTGGCAACCGCCAATATCGCCATCGGCGTGAACACCGATGTGCTGGAACGCCGCGGTCTGCCGCTGCCCACTTCCTGGGCCGATCTGCTTGATCCGAAATACAAGGGCCTGGCCTGTTCGATGGATCCGACATGGTCGGGCACGGCGTCGGTCTTCATGTATTCCATGAATGCCGTGCTGGGCGGTGCGCCCGATGATTTCACCACCGGGTTCGACTATCTCAAGGCGTTTCAGGACAACGGCCACAGCTACCGCACCGAGATCGTCGCTCCGCGTCTGGCGCAGGGCGAATGCCCGATCACCATCGACGCCGAGGGCAACATCCTGATCGAAAAGGCCAATGGCGCGCCGGTCGATGTGGTCATCCCGTCCGAGGGCGTGGCGGCGGTGCCGCTTGGCATGGGTCTGGTCAAAGGCGCGCCCGAGCAGGACAAGGCGGTTGATTTCCTCAACTGGGTGCTCAGCGACGAGGCGCAGGCGATCATTGCCGAGTCCTATTTCCGCCCGGTCATCGCCAGTGCCATCTCGGCGGATATGGCGGCACAATTCCCGGTGATCACCCGTCAGGTGCCGGTGGACATTCCCCATGCGGCGGCCAATGTCAGCAACCTGAAACGCGCCTTCACCGAGGCCGTGCTTCAGGATGGCGATGTCAAGGCAGCGCTTGCCGCGATCGGTCTGGCGGGCAGCTAAGCCAATCCCCGTGACGGGGGTGGTCATATCGCCCCCGGCATTCCCCCTCGTGAAAGGCATCGTCTCATGCGCTGGTTCATCCTTGCCATATCGCTCGCCCTGCTGGGTATCCTGGGGTTTGGGCTTGTCTGGCCGCTGGTGACGGTGGCGCGGGTCAGCATCATCGGCGCGGCTGGCGAGATCACCTTTGAGACCTATGGCAAGGTCTTCGGCAACGCCTATTTCATGCGCGCGCTTGTCGAGACGGTGGTGTTTTGTCTGCTCACCTCGGCGCTGGCGTCCTTCTGGGCGCTGCCGCTTGCCTGGCGGATCGGGCGGGGGCAGACCGGCGCACGCACGTTGCGGGCGCTGAGCCAGATCAATTTCGCCTTCGCGGGCATCATCTATGGCATGTTGATGATCGTGCTGATGGGCAATGCCGGTTTGCTGGCGCTGCTCGAGGCGTGGCTCTTGGGCAGCGAGGCGACGCGCGGGCTGGCCTTTACCGCCTTCGGGCTGGCGGTGTGCTATCTCAGCTTTCAGATCCCGCGCTCGGCGCTGATCCTGGCCGAGGCGGTCGCCAAGATTGATCCGGGCCTCTTGGATGCGGCGCGCACTTTGGGCGGGCGCGGGCCTGCGCAGGCCTGGCTGGTGGTTCTGCCGCTGCTGCGCCCGGCGCTGGTCGAGGCGACGGTGTTTTCCTTCCTACTGGCGATGGCGTCTTTTGGCCCGGCGCTGTTAATTGCCCGCTCGATCACGATTTTCCCGGCGCTGATCTATCGCGAATTCACCGGGTTCCTGAATTTCCCGAATGCTGCCGTTATGGCGGTTTTGATGCTGGTTGTGGCGCTTGTTCTGAGCGCCCTCATGCGGCTGGCCTTTGGTCGGCCATCCTGGACCGAGACCGCGTGACGCGGCAGGCCACGCCAAGGAGACATAAAGATGACCATCACGCTTGAAGGTATCGAAAAGCAGTTTAAGGACGTGCCCGTGCTGCGCGGCATTGACCTGAGCCTTGCGCCCGGCTGTGTGACGGCGTTGATCGGGGCGTCCGGGTCGGGCAAGACGACGCTGCTCAACATCATCGCCGGTCTGGTCGCGCCAAGCGCGGGGCGCGTGCTGTTCAACGGGCAGGACGTGACCCCGCTTGATGCCGCTGACCGCCGGATTGGTTACGTGTTTCAAAGTTTTGCGCTCTTCCCGCATCTGTCGGTGCTCGACAACGTGGCGTTCGGCCTGCGCACCCGCGGTGTTGGCCGCCGCGAGCGTCATGCGCGCGCGCTGGTCGCGCTGGAGCGGGTGCGCATGGCCGGATACGCCGGACGCCGGATCGATGCGCTCTCGGGTGGGCAGCGGCAGCGCGTGGCGCTGGCGCGCGCGCTGGCCCCGGAGCCCGAAATCCTATTGCTGGACGAACCGCTTTCGGCGCTCGATCCGGTGTTGCGCGACAATATCCGCGACGAATTGCGCGAGATGCTGGAGCCGCTGGATATCACCACGCTGATCGTCACCCATGACAAGGCCGATGCCTTTGTGCTGGCCGACCGGATCGTGATGCTGTCGGGGGGCCGCGTGTTGCAAGAGGGCACGCCGCGCGACCTTTATGACAGGCCCGCCCATATCGAGGTGGCAAGCTTTTTCGGGGCGGTGAACATGCTGCCCGAAGCGGGCGACGGCACGGGTCTGGATCAGGCCCCGGTGATTTTCCGCCCCGAGGATACCGGGCGCGCCCCAAGCGCCGCGCAGGCGGATTTCACGATCACCATCGCCCGGCGGCTGTATCTTGGCGATCGTGTCCGGGTGCGGGGCCTGACATCCGAGGGCCACGAATTGAGCGTGGATCTTCCCAAACATACCGCCCTGCGCGAAGGCGAAATGCTGCATCTGACCCTGCTGAAGGACGGTGAGAGCGCCGGGACGGCACGGGCGGCGGGGGTGCGGGGATGAGCGTGCAAAGCACAGAGATGTTGCGCCGCGCACGGCCCCAACCGCTTGCGGCGCGCATCGAGCGGCTCTGGCGCGGGGTGGAGCCGGGGATCGTCTGGGCACCGGCCGCGCTTTTGGTGGTGCCGCTGGCCTTTCTTGCGGTGGGATCGTTCACCGCACGCTGGGACAGCCGGGGCCTGTCGGGCCTGTCGCTGGATGCCTATGCCGAGATATGGCCGGTCGCAAATGGCCAGATCCTGTTCAGCCTGATGCTGGCGCTGGCGGTCAGCGCGATCAATCTGGTGCTCGGCGTCTCGCTCGGGGTCTATCTGGCGCAGGATCACAAACGCGGTCAGACCGTCATCAAGGCGGTGATGGCGATGCCGCTCGTGCTGCCGCCGATCATTGTCGCGATGGGTCTGGTGCTGGCCTATCCGCACCTGATCGGCAGCTGGACGATCCTGCTGCTGGCGCATCTGGTCTGGACCTTTCCCTTTGTTGTCTGGCCGGTGATGACGGCGATGCTCTCGCTTGACATGCCAACGCTGGGGGCTGCGGCGCGCACACTTGGGGCCTCGGACTGGATGATCTTCACCCGCGTGACCCTGCCCAATTTGCGCAATTCGATTCTTCTGGCGTGGTCGATGACCTTCATCATGTCATTTGCCGAAATCAACGGCTCGCTGTTCCTGAGCTCGGCGCGCAGCCATCCTGCGGGGGTGGGCCTGCTGGAAAGTTTTCTCAACCTCGAAATCCGGGTAGCTGCGGCCTATACGGTGTTGTTTTTGATCGTGCTTTTGCCGGTTCTGGCACTGACCGTCCGCCGCGCCGAGTGAGTATAGAGGCCCCGTCCGGGGGAGCGTCACGCAACTGTCGCATAGGTCGTCTAGATGTCTCAATAACCAGATTCGGAGATTGCAGATGTCCCCCGCGCACAGCCGATATTCCGTCACAATGACGGCCAGACCCAAGGCAAATGCGTGCTGTTGCATTGCGGTCCACGTCTGCACGAAAACAGCGCGTGCTGCCCTTCGCAGGGCCTACGCGCTTACGATTTCGGCCTTCGGCATGGTGCCGGGGACCGATCCTGCCGCACCCTGAAGATGGGTGCGGCCACAACCCTGACTCCCCAGTCATTCAACGCAAACCAAGGAAGAAACGATGTCCCTTCTCAAGACCTTTGTTGTGGCTGCAGCCGCGACTGCGATCTCTATCACCGCAGCCTTCGCGCAACAAGCTGATGGCTCTGCGGCCAACCCCTACCGCGTCATGCTGGTGCCTGCCGATGGCGGCACCGAAGATGGCACGCGGGCTGATTTCAAACGGCAGTGTCCCAACGCTTGGTGTA
>DISF01000045.1 GCA_002421985.1 Roseovarius sp. UBA6217
AGAGCACTCCCTTGGTAAGGGAGAGGTCGACAGTTCAATCCTGTCCGGCAGCACCGTCTCGCTTTCGCCTTCGTCCATGCCGCCTTGATCGGGTCCAAGTGACCAGTGTCGCGCCGGTTGACCCGCGTTTCGGCCTCTTTTCGCGGACGATGTTGTCATTTCAGCCGGGCGGTTGTCGAATTTGTCGCGCATCATGACTGTTATTGTTGATCGCGCGGCAGAATGTTGTTTGATAGGGCTAACGCCATTCCCGTCTGGAATGGCGGAAAACACAAAGACGACTCCGGGAGGAACCAATGACCAAACGCATTCTCGCGGCCATCGTGGCCGCCACCCTGACTCTGGGCACCTCTGCCGTTGCGCAGGACAAGACCGGCTGGCCCAACAGCCTGACCATCGGCACGGCAAGCCAGGGCGGGACTTATTTCGTCTATGGCAACGGCTTTGCCAGCTATATCGCCGAGACCCTCGGCATCACCGCCAGCGGCGAGGTCACCGGTGGCCCGGTGCAGAACGTGACGCTGGTCGAGACCGGCGATCACCTCATGGGGCAGGTGACGATGGGCCCCGCCTATGATGCATGGAACGGCAAGTCCGAGCTTGCACCGGGGCTGGAGCATCGCTCGATCCGCGCGCTTTTCCCGATGTATCAGACCCCGTTCCAGGTGATCGCGCTCAAATCCTCGGGGATCACGTCGGTGTCCGATCTTTCGGGCAAGCGCGTCGGCGTCGGTCCGGCAGGCGGCACGCCCGGCACCTACTGGCCGCAATTCCTGACCGCGCTGGGCGTGGAGGCGACCATCTCGAACGCGGGAGCGTCGGATTCCGCAGGCCAGTTGCAGGACGGGCTGATTGATGCCTTCGCCTTTGCCGCAGGCGTCCCGATCTCGGCCTTCGCGGAACTCGCGGCCAGTCAGGATGTGGTGATGTTCGGCTTCAACGACGAGGAAATGCCGAAAATCCGCGAGGCTTTCCCGGCTTTCGCGCCGCTGACCATCCCGGCGGGCACCTATTCGGGGCATGACTACGACCAGACCACCGTGGCCATGTGGAACTTTGCCATCGCGCACAAGGACATGCCCGAGAGCCTTGCCTACGAGATCACCAAGCTGGCCCTCGGCAACCCCGAGCGGATGGTCCAGATCCACTCCGCCGCGCGCGAGACGCTGCTCGAGAACTGGGACAAGAACACCTTCATGCCGTTCCATCCCGGTGCCGTGCGCTACCTCGAGGAAAACGGGATCACCGTGCCCGACAACCTGCGCTGACCGGCGCGCAATGATGGCGGGCGCGTCACCGGCGCGCCCGTGCCTGCCCCGGTGGTCGCCGGGACGGGCCAGATGAGAGGCAGGGAGGCCCGGAACATGGCGGCGGATCGTGTACGAGCGGCAGCGGGATCATCGGCAGCGCCCGAAGGCATTGCCGAGGGGGTGGATGCCGAGGTTTTCACCCCCAACCAGCGCAAGCCGATCGGGCAGCTCGGTCTTTTGGCCGGTATTCTCTGCATCACCTACACGGTCTTTCATGTCGGTGTGATGAACGGGTTGCACGACCGGATCACCGATCTTCTGGGGATCGGCTCCATCGACCTGACAGAGCCCTGGCGCTATCGCCTCATCCATGTCGGTGGCGGCCTTGCGCTCGGGTTCATCCTGTTTTCCTCGTCGCTCTTCTCCGAAGAACGGGCCGGTCAGGCCGATCCCCGCCGTCTCGCGGCGATCCTGCCCGGTGCCCTGGCGGTGACGCTGGCCTTTGGCCAGGTGATGCTTTTCTGGCTTGCCGGCCAAGGCGTCGATCAGGCCGCCAAGCCCGGTACCGCCGTCTGGAGCTTTGGCCTGCCGCTTGTCGCGGGGAGTGCCTGGCTGATCGTCTTGGGCTGGTTCTGGCCTGACCGGCGGCGCGGGCATTTCGACATGGCGGACCTCTTTCTCGCGCTCGCGGCGATCACGGTGGCGATGTATATGATCTATCACGCGCCGTTCCTGCGGCTGCGGGCGGGCACGGCGCTGGCGAAACAGACGGACATGTATGCAGCCCTCGCGGGCACGGTGCTGATCCTTGAATTGACCCGCAGGCTGGCGGGGCTGGCGCTGGTGGCGATTGCGGGAATCTTCGTACTCTATGCCTTTGTCGGGCCGTGGCTGCCGGGCATCCTGCAACATCGCGGCTATTCGATGACCCGCTTCTTCAGCTACGTTTATACCGATCAGGGCATTCTCGGGCCGACGACGGCGATTTCCTCGACCTATATCATCCTCTTCGTGACCTTCGCGGCCTTTCTTCAGGCAAGCCGCGTTGGCGAATATTTCGTCAACTTCGCTTTCGCGGTCGCGGGGGGCGCACGGGGTGGTCCGGCCAAGGTGGCGGTGTTTTCCTCGGGGCTGATGGGGATGATCAACGGCACCTCGGCGGGGAACGTGGTATCCACCGGATCACTGACGATCCCGCTGATGAAGAAGGTCGGCTACAAGCCCCAGACCGCGGCCAGCGTCGAAGCGGCAGCCTCTTCGGGCGGGCAGATCCTGCCGCCGATCATGGGCGCGGGTGCCTTCATCATGTCCGAGATCACCGGCATCCCCTATTCCGAAATCGTCACGGCGGCGATCATCCCGGCGCTGCTCTATTTCGCCTCGGTCTATTTCAACGTCGACCTCACGGCACAGAAATTCGGCATGAAGGGCCTGCCACGATCCGAATTGCCGCGCTTCGACAAGCTGGCGCGGCAAGCCTTCCTGTTCCTGCCGATCTTCATTCTGATCGGGGCGCTTTTCGCCGGGTATTCGGTGATCCGCGCGGGCACCTACGGGATGGCGGCGGCGGCGGTTGTGTCGTGGCTCACGCCCTTCCCGATGGGGCCGCGCCAGATCCTCTATGCGTTCGAGATCGCGGCCAAGATGACGCTTCAGCTTGTCGCCGTCTGCGCGGCGGCGGGGATCATCGTCGGGGTCATCGCGCTCACCGGCATCGGCACGCGGTTTTCCTCCCTGCTTCTGGGGCTGGCGGATCAGAATCAGGCGATTGCGCTCTTCTTCGCCATGATCGTCTCGATCATCCTTGGCATGGGAATGCCCACCACGGCCGCCTATGCTGTCGCTGCCAGCGTGATCGGGCCTGGCCTCGTGCAGATGGGGATTCCGCCGCTGACGGCGCATTTCTTCATCTTCTACTATGCGGTGATGTCGGCCATCACCCCGCCCGTGGCGCTTGCGGCCTATGCGGGGGCGGCGATTGCCCAATCCGATCCGATGAAAACAAGTGTCGAGAGTTTCCGCATCGGTCTTGCGGCCTTCGTCGTGCCGTTCATGTTCTTTTCCTCGCCCGCGCTTCTGATGCAGGGCGGCTGGCCGGAGATCGCGCATGTGGTCGTCTCGGCCTCGCTCGGCATATACATGCTGTCCTCGGCCGTGCAGGGCTGGTTCTTCGGCCTGCTGGCATGGCCGCTGCGCATTGTTCTGCTGATCGCGGCGCTGTCGATGATCGCGCAGGGCTGGCTGACCGACGGGGTAGGGCTGATCACGGCGATTCTTGTCTGGCTTTACCAGAAGCGCATGGTCGACCCCCGCAACGTGGTTCGCGGCCTCGATTGAGACCATGGCGCGCCGCCTGCAAGATAGTGGCGCGCCACGCCCCGGAACTCCGCCCAGATCAGAGATGGCCCTGCTTTTTCAACCGGTTTGCCGCTTTTTCACGTCGCCATTGACAGCTTGAGCGTCGTTTCCTCGATCTTGCCCGTTGCGATTCTCGCAATGTGGGCAGCGGTCCTGCCCACGTCCGCCGGGCGCTGCGGGCCTCTTGGCAAGTCCCTTCCCTCCCCAGGCGGTTTGCGCGCCCGTGTTGCGATAGCATAACACGAACAGATATGGCTCTCGCCCCCATTGAATTTCAAACTGAGAAACGGCTTGCCCATGCCCCGCGTTTCGCGCCAAGGATCGGCCCCGGACGCGCAGCGCGAGACGAAAGGACCGGTCATGCCCCGCTATGCCCTCAGGATCGAATATCACGGTGCGCCCTTCGCTGGCTGGCAGCGGCAGGCCGATCAACCCTCGGTGCAGGGCGAGATCGAGGCGGCGCTGGCGCGGCTCGAGCCGGGACCGCATACGATTGCGGCCGCCGGACGCACCGATGTCGGGGTTCATGCGTTGGCACAGGTGGCCCAGTGCGATCTGGCGCGCGACTGGGAGCCGTTCCGCCTGTCGGAGGCGCTCAACTATCACCTCAAGCCCCTGCCTATCGCCATCACCGCCTGCGCGCGCGTGGCGGATGACTGGCACGCGCGGTTCTCGGCCACCGGGCGGCGCTATCTCTACCGCATCAAGGCGCGCCGCGCGCCGCCCGCGCTCGAGGCGGGGCGCGTCTGGCACCTGCGCCACGCGCTCGATCCCGAGGCCATGCGCGAAGGGGCCGCGCATCTGCTGGGGTATCACGATTTCACCACCTTCCGCGCCTCGATCTGCCAGGCCAGAAGCCCGCTCAAGACGCTCGACGCGGTAACGATATCGGAAGTGGAGACGGCGACGGGGCCGGAACTGCACCTGCATTTCGCCGCGCGCTCGTTCCTGCACAACCAGGTGCGCAGCATGGTGGGCACGCTGGAGCGGGTGGGCGCGGGCGCGTGGCCGCCCGAGCGCGTGCGCGCGGCACTAGAGGCGCGCGCACGCGCCGCCTGCGGCCCGGTGGCCCCGCCCGGCGGACTCTACCTCGCCGGTGTGAGCTACCCCGAGGATCCGTTCTGAACCAGACCGGGTTTACCGGAGACGATTTAGTTCCTATTCTGCGGCGAGACTAACAGTGTTCAGGCTGTCATAGTAACTCCTTTCTGCTTGTGCTGGGGCGATGTATCCGATGGGTCCAAAACGGCGTTCCGTGTTGAACCAGTGAACCCAATCAAGCGTTGCGAATTCGACGTCTTTTTTGCCTTGCCACGGGCCCTCGTGCTCGATGACCTCAGCCTTGTAGAGACCGTTGATCGTCTCGGCCATCGCGTTGTCATAGCTGTTGACCTGCCCCCAAGAAACCGGGCCATTCAAAAGGAGAGTTTGTTCTTGTAACGTTCGTCA
>DISF01000102.1 GCA_002421985.1 Roseovarius sp. UBA6217
CCGGGCGATCACGCGGCGCTCCTTCGACCACGAGCGGGCCGCATGGGAGAAGGACTTGAACCGGCGCAGTTTCGCGCCCTTGCGCGCATAGCGTCCCGCCGTGGAGGCCTCCAGGGGTTGCACATGCTCGCGCAGGTGCGCATTTTTCGACAGGCCGAACACGTAGCGCAGACCATGGCTGTCGCACAGGTCCAGAACCTCCGGTGTGCCATAGTGGCTGTCAGCCCGCAGCAGGATGTCGGTTGAGGGCCAATGGCGGCGGATTGCCCGGATCAGCCTCCGGATATGGGCGGCGGCTTCCTTGCCGGTCGGGCGGCGCGCCGGGCGCAGCACTGCCCCCACCAGCCGCCCGTCACCATCAAAGACCACGATCGGTTGAAAGCCGTATTCATCGTAATATGCGTTGAACAGGCGCAGCTGCCGGTGACCGTGCGCGGTATCAAAGGTGTCGTCGATATCCAGCACGATCTGACGCGGCGCGCGGGCAAAGGACGCGCAATAAAACCGCACCATCTCCTGCGCCATCCGGATCAGCGCCCGTGTGTCGGCGAGGTTCTCCATACGCGAGATCGTCGGCTGCGAGCACAGCGCCGCCCCGGTCCCGGGGCCCCGCTCCAGAGCGATCTTGAAGCTTGGGTCACGGCGCAACTCTGACGCGTCATTGCCGTCTTCATACCCGGCGGCCATCATCATCATCCGGAAACGGGTGATCTCGGCCAGACCGTGCGGAACCTTCGCCGGATCGCGCGGATCGCTCAGGCAATCTGCAAGCCGCTGCGCCAGACCCGCCTTGCGTTCGATCTCGCGCAGCAGGGTCAGGCCGGCATCGGAACTCATGTCCGCGCCGTCAAATCCGAGCAGGATCGGCTTGCCATTGAGGGGTGACAGCGGGGGTGTGGAACGCGGAGGTCGGGCCATGGCGGAGGTCGGACTCCTGAAAACTGCGTGTTTGGCATCGACAACCAAAACATACAATATTTCAGATGGTTACGATACCTCCGCCGCCTTCTCATGAATTATCCGGGTTAAGTTTCCAGCCAATCGGCGGTGATGGTGTTCCCGAAAATCGGCAACATCCGCTCGTGAAAGGCCATGTCGCCCGAGATCACGAGCCCTTGGCGGGGTAGCCAGACGACGATATCGCCGGGGCTGTGCGCGGGGCCAAGATGGCGCGCCTCGATGCGGAAATCGCCCATTTCGATGATATGTTCGTCTTGAAACGTCTCGCTCGGCGGCTCCACCCGCGTGCGCGCGGCCTGCTCGCCCGTGACCCGCTGCGCCGCGGCCAGATCACCTGCGCCCTGATCGGCGAATTCTTCGGCTGCGTCCACATGGGCGGATCAAGGCGTACCGGCTCGTCCGTCACGGCGCGGATTTCGGCGTGCAGAGCCTCGGCCAAGGCATAGGACGCGCCGGAATTGACAACCACCACGCCCTCGCCGGTGACGATGAAGCTGAGGTTGTTGTTGTGGCCGGCATTCTCAAAGGTCGGCGGGGCGGTGGCCCCAATGGCCGACCAGACGCCGGGGATGACCTCGACCGGCTTGTTGTAAAGCGGCGAGCCGGGGTATTTGTCGGCGATGTCCTCGCTGGCAAGGGCCGGGGAAACGAGAACCGGGGTGGCAAGGCAAACGATCATGAGAAACGCGCGCATCATTCAGACCTCCGCCACGAAACGATAGGTGCCGTCCGCGCGCTCAACGCGGCCCAGGCCGCCCTCGGGCAGGTGAAAGCCGACCATCGCCATGCCCTCGCTGGCCAGCATGTCGAGCAGGCGGGTGCGCGTTTTGATGCCAGTGTCGGGGTCCTGATCGGCACCGGCGGGCCAATCGGGGCGCGCCAGTGCCAGATGGCCATTGCCGATCGCATCGCCCACAACCATCACCGCATCGGCCCCTTGCCGGATCTCGAACGCCATATGGCCCGGCGTGTGGCCGGGGCTGTCATGCGCCATGATACCGGGCAGCACCTCCTGCCCGGCCTTGATGAAGTCCATCCGGTCCTCGATCTCGGCCAGCCGCCGCGCGGCCCCCACGGCAAAGGCGGCGCGCGCCGCGTCGATGCTCTCGACGGTGGCGGGGTCGGTCCAGTAATCCCATTCCGCCTGCCCGATCATATAGCTTGCATTTGCGAAAACCGGATCGTCAAACTCGTCCAGAACCCCCCAAAGATGATCAGGATGGGCATGGGTAAAGATCACATGGGTGATCTCCTCCGCGCCGACGCCGACCGCGTCAAGCGCCCCGGCCAGCTTGCCCGCGCGTGGCATGAACCCAGCGCCGGAACCGGCATCGAACAGAACCTTGCGCGCCCCGTCCTGCCATAGGGTCAGGTTGCAGGGCGGCATCACCGTGTTGCCAGTGATCCCCAGCCCGGTCAGAATTGGCCCGGCCTCGGCCTCGGGCAGGTTGCCCAGCACGAAATCGCGCGGCAGAACAAGATGCCCGCCCCCCGGATGACACCCCCGGCCGCCGTAAAAAACCGGACGCCGGTCCCCCGCGCATTCAGCATCAAAGGACAGCGAAAAACATGGCCTCACGGCCATCAACACAAGCGTCGTGACGTATCCGGGCGACGTGTTCCAGCCGTATGCATCGGGCCTCGCTGCACATTTGTCTCAGGCGCAGGCGCGGTTGCGACGGAAACGCGCGCGCCCTGCTTGCCACGGGGCTGTTTTTCCGCGATCTTACGCGCCGCAACATTCGTTCAATTCCTGAATACACCCCAGGGGAGATCATTATGAACATCACGCGCCGCGCGGCATTTATGGGTGCAGCCGCCCTTGCATTGGCGACTCCTGCACTGGCACAGGATGCCGCTTGGCCAAGCAAACCGCTGCATGGTTTTGTGGGCTTTCCTGCGGGGTCATCGCCCGACCTGCTGGCGCGGATTGTGACAGAGCCGTTGGCGGCCAGGCTGGGCCAACCCATCGTGATCGAGAACAAACCCGGCGCGGGTGGTGTGATTGGCATCCAGCAGATGCTCAACGCCAAGGACAAGGAGTATACTTTCGGCACCACCATCAACGGGCCGATGACAACCGCGCCGCGTCTGATGCCGGATTTGGGGTATGATGTCGCGCGTGATATTGCGCCTGTTGTGCTGATTGCGACATCGCCCCTGGTTTTGGTCGTGTCAGCCGATTTTGCGTCTGATGATCTGGCGGGCTTTGTCGCCGCTGCTGGCGCAGAGCCGGAGGCGCTCAGCTATGGTTCGGTCGGCAAAGGCTCGGGCGCGCATTTGACGGCCGAGCTGTTTTCGGATCGTGCGGGCGTGGAAATGCTGCATGTTCCCTACACATCCTATGCCGAAGTCACGACTGCGATCCTTGGCAAAGAGATTGATGCGGGTTTCATGGCCCCTTCGGCTGCGATGCAATATGTCGAGGCGGGGACGTTGAAAATCCTTGGCATCACCTCGCAAAAGCCGTTCGATCAGGCACCGGGTGTTCCGGTCATGGCGGGGCAGGCGGGCCTTCCGGCAGATTTCCGGGCAGAGCTGTGGAATGCGTTCATCGCCCCTGCCGGCACAGATGCAAAGATCATTGAAACCCTGAATGCCGAGATCAACACCATCCTTGCCGATGCTGATGTGCAAAAGCGCCTGTCGGATATGGGCTGGCAAGTTGCGGGCGGCACAGCGGCAGAGCTGCAACAGCGCATTGTCGAGGACACGGAAATCTGGGGTGCCGTTCTGGACCGGATCGACGCGAAAAACTGATAGATGAGGCAGGATCTTCCTGATCTGGCCTGCGGCGTCGTTCTTGCCGCCATCGGCTTGTTCGTGGCCAGTTATGCGGCAACGCATTATGAACTCGGGTCTTTGCGCCGCATGGGGCCGGGGCTTTTCCCCGCTGTGCTGGGCGGCGTGCTGCTGGGGCTTGGCCTGTTGATTGCCATTCCCGCCTGGGGGCGCGGCCGTCAGGCGGGATCTGTGGCATGGAAAGATGCAATTGCGGTGCTTGCGGCCATCCTTGTTTTTGCGGCGGGGCTAGAGCGTGGGGGGCTGGTGCCTGTGACTGTTGCAACCGTCCTGATCGCCTCCATCGCCGCGCCTGACCGCAAGGTTGGGTGGCGGTTGGTGTTGGCATTTGCGGTCACGCTGCTGTCTGTCCTGGTCTTCCATTTCGGGCTGAAGATGACCATTCCGCTTTGGCCGAACTTGTCATGAGCGGTTGGGAAGGTTTTCTGCACGGGTTGAGCGTGGCGCTGCAACCGGGGGTGCTGGTCTATTGCGTCTTTGGCGTGGTGCTTGGCACCTTCGTTGGTGTGCTGCCCGGTATCGGGGCAATGGCGACGATCTCGCTTTTGTTGCCGATCACCTATTATCTCAGCCCCGAGGCGGCGTTGATCATGCTGGCAGGGGTGTATTACGGTTCGCAATACGGTGGGGCGGTGGCCTCTATTCTGCTACGCCTGCCCGGCACGCCGCAATCGGCTGTAACCACACTGGACGGCTATCCCCTTGCGCAACAGGGCAAGGCGGGGGTGGCGCTGTTCGCCTCCATGACATCCAGCTTTCTTGGGTCGATGTTTGGTATCCTGGTGCTGATCATGCTGTCAGGCGTGTTGTCCCGCGCGGCAACGGCCTTTGGGGCGGCGGACTATGCCGCGATGATGGTTTTGGGGCTTGTTGCCGCCTCGACCATTGGTGCGAAAGACCCCGCCAAAGGCTTTGCCATGGTGGTTTTGGGGTTGATCCTTGGCTGCGTCGGCACTGATGTAAACTCGGGAGCGCAACGGTTTACATTCGGGCAGGCAGAGTTGATGGATGGCGTCAATCTGGTGGCGCTGGCGATGGGGCTGTTTGGCGTGGCCGAGGTGATCGCCAATATTCAGGTGGCCGAGCGTGGCGGCGTCCCGCGCCGCGTGGCCTTGCGTGACCTGATGCCAGGCCGCGAGGATATTCGGCGTATCCCGTTTCCGGCGCTACGCGGCGCAAGCCTTGGCAGTTTTTTTGGTGCGCTTCCCGGTACGGGGTCCACCATTTCATCCTTTCTTGCCTATGCCGCCGAGCGTCGCATTTCGCGGAGGCCCGAAAAGTTCGGCCATGGTGCGATTGAAGGGGTCGCAGGGCCAGAGGCCGCGAACAATGCCGCCGCCATCAGTGCCTTTGTGCCAACGCTGACACTGGGAATTCCGGGTGATCCGATCATGGCCTTGATGCTGGGTGCCCTGGTCATTCACGGCGTTCAGCCCGGCCCGCTGATGCTGGAGGCGCGGCCCGATATGTTCTGGGGGCTGATCGCCAGTTTTGGCATTGGCAACCTTTTGCTGCTGGTGCTGAACCTTCCCCTGATTGGTATCTGGGTTTCCATGCTGCGCATCCCGTTCCGTTGGCTGTTCCCCGCCATCCTGGTTTTCGTTTGTCTTGGCGTCTATTCCGTGCGCGGGTCCAGCTTTGATATTTTCGCGGTCGCCCTGATTGGTGCGATCGGCTATGCGCTGTCCCTGGCACGGTTCAACCCTGCGCTGTTGTTGCTGGGATTTGTCCTGGGGCCGCTGATCGAAACCAATTTGCGCCGCGCACTTCTGATCTCTCGCGGTGATCCTTTGGTGTTTCTGGAGCGGCCGATTTCTGCGGTGTTTGTTCTGGCCATCGCGCTTTTGCTGGCAATGTCGCTGGTGCAGGCCATAAGGCGCAAAGCGCAGCGAGACAGGCAGCGGTAGGCGTGCCACACGACACAGGGCCGGCGGAGGGCGACAGAACAGCGTCAACCTGACGGCTCTGCCCAGGGAAACATCCTATGCCGAACCGGGCCATTGCCTGCGAGCGGCCGGGCGCGGTGCAGACGGCATCGACCTGTCGTCGGCGTCAGCGCTTCTTCCGGCACGTCCGTCCGGGTGAGGACTGGGCGCTGCCGCTGCTGATCGGCGCTCTGGGGCAGCAAGGGGCGTGGGTGCTCGCACGCGATCGCATGAGCCGGCAGATCCGAGGGAGAGAGGCGAATTTGCGCGTGCTGGCCGTCGTCACGCGCATGACCCTGATCGAGCGCTATCTTGCACATTTCCCCGCCGCGAAAACCGACGCATTACCACCGGGAAAGGGGCACGATTTCAGGCTGAACGCCTGACCGCCGCCCGCCCGCCATGGCCGGGCACGCTTCTTCCTTGCAATACCAGAGCCGCGACATGGCGATGAGTATCGGGGCCGTGCGCATGGCTTAGCGCAACGCAAGGATGAGATCGACCAGCGAGCCGATGGCGTCGGGATTGCCCTTTGGGTCGGGCAGGGCCTGCATCCCGATGGCGGCGCCGAGAAGGATGCGCGCCATATCCGGGTTGGCGATGCCGCACTCGCCCAGAAGGGCCGCGAGCCGGGCAAGGCGGCGGGCATCGGTGGCGGCCACGGCCTTTGCTGCGAGGGTGTCGGTGGCCGCCCATGCGCGGATCGCGGGCTCTGCGGGATGCGGCGTGGCGATGGCCTGCGCCATGCGGCGCAGCCGGGTGGCGGCGGGGGCGTCTGCGTCGGTCTCTGGGGATTCGGACTCCTGCCAGCGTGCCAGAAGCGTGGCGCAATAGGCGGGCACATCGGTGAAGTGCCAGTAGAACGATCCCTTGGTGGTGCCGATCCGGCGCGCCAGTTGCTCGGCCCCGAGCACGCCCGGCCCGCACTCGGCCAGCGCCGCAAGACCGGCGGCGAGCCAGTCGTCACGGCTGAGACGGGGGCGGCGTGAGGCGGTCATGCACGCGTGCTTACGCGGTGGGCCGGGATGCGGCAAGGGGCCAGATGGTCACGCCCGGTGCCGGGATGGCGGGTGTCACGAAAGCTTTGCGCCACTGTCGCATGATCTTTGCAGGACGCGCCTAGGCGTGGCGCAACAGCCTTGGGGGTGACACGTGCTGAGCATTGACGCGCTGACCAAGCGGTTTGGTCAAAACATAGCGGTGGATGCCGTGAGCATCGACGTGGACCGGCCCGCGATGATCGGGATCATCGGGCGGTCCGGCGCGGGGAAATCCACGTTTTTGCGGATGGTGAACCGGCTGAGCGATGCGACATCGGGGCGGATCGTGTTCGAGGGGCGCGACATCACCGCGCTCAAGGGCGCGGAGAAGCGCGCCTGGCAGGCGCAATGCGCGATGATCTTCCAGCAGTTCAACCTTGTGCCGCGGATGGATGTGGTCTCGAACGTGCTGCATGGCACGCTCAATCGCCGCTCGACGCTGGCCACGATGTTCAACATCTATCCCGATGCGGACATTCACCGCGCCATTGAAATCCTCGACCGTCTCGGCATTGCCGATCATGCGCCCAAACGCGCCGAGGCGCTGTCGGGCGGGCAACAGCAGCGGGTGGCGATTGCCCGCGCGCTGATGCAGGATCCCAGGATCATCCTTGCCGATGAGCCGATTGCCAGCCTTGACCCGATGAACGCGCAGATCGTGATGGATGCGCTGCGGCGCATCCACGAGGAGGACGGGCGCATGGTGATCGCCAACCTGCACACGCTCGATACGGCGCGCCGATACTGTGATCGGGTGATCGGGATGCGGGCGGGGCGGGTGGTCTTTGACGGCACGCCCGAGCAGCTCACCACCGGCGTGGCGCGCGATATTTACGGGGCCGATGCGCGCTTTTCCGAAGAGGCCACATCGACCGCCATCGAGACGCTGGATCGCGAGCGGGTGCGCGAGGCCGAGGCCGCGATCTGACGACCCCGGCCCGCCGGGGATGGCGGGCCATGACCCCAACCGGAGAGAACCCATGAAGAAACTGATTGCTGCCGTTCTGGCCACCACCGCCCTTGTCAGCCCCGCGCTGGCCGAGGACAAGATCACCGAATTCCGCATCGGCGTGCTGGGCGGCGAGAACGCGCAGGACCGCATGACATCGAACGAGTGCCTGCGCGCCAAGACCGAGGCCCTGCTCGGTGTGCCGACCAGGGTCTTTACCCCCGCCGATTATGACGGCGTGATCCAGGGCCTGCTGGGCGGCACCATCGACGTGGCGTGGCTCGGGGCCTCGGGTTATGCCAAGATCTATCTGAATGATCCCGAGGCGGTCGAGCCGGTGCTGGTCAAGGTCAACACGGATGGCTCTTATGGCTATCACTCGATCGCGTTCACGCGCAAGGAGACCGGCATCACCTCGCTTGCGGATATGAAGGGCAAGACCTTCGGCTTTGGCGATCCGAACTCGACCAGCGGCTATCTGATCCCGTCGATCGAGATCCCCGCCGAGACCGGGGCGAGCATGGAATCGGGCGATTATTTCGGCGAGGTCAAATTCACCGGCGGGCATGAGCAGACCATCGTGGCGGTGGCCAATGGCGATATCGACGCCGGGGTGAGCTGGGCCGATGGCCTGGGCGCATGGGAAGACGGCTATAACTCGGGCGCGCTGCGCAAGGCCGTCGATGCGGGCCTTGTCGACATGAACCAGATGGTCGAGATCTGGAAATCCAAGCCGATCCCCGAAGGCCCGGTCGTGCTGCGCCGTGCGCTGCCCGAGGATGTCAAGATCAAGGTGACGGCGCTCTGGGCCTCGCTCAAATCGCTTGATCCCGATTGCGCCTATGGCGTGCTTCAGGGCGATGCGCTGGGTTTCATGCCGATCACGCATGACGCCTATCTCTCGATCATCGAGGCGCGCAAATCCAAGATGTAAGCCCGCAGGGGCTCAAACCGGTCGGGCCTGCCATGCGCGGGCCCGGCCTCATTTGACGGGGGCATGGCATGAGCGATCTGACGGCAGGACAGGCAGGCGTGGCGCGCATCGGCGATGTTCAGGCCGCCTATATGACGATGACCCGGCGCAAGCGCATGTATGGCGGCGTGATGCTGGTGGTGTTCATCGCGCTCATGGTCTCGGGCTTTCGGGTGGCCGACGGGCGCAACGCGGGGGGCTTTTGGGACGGGATCGGCAATATATTCCAGTTCCCCGGCGAGGTGCTGGCCGAGGCAGGCGAGAAGATCGCCAACCTGCCGGGGCTGATGTGGACATTCCTGCCCTCGCTGATCGAGACGATCAATATCGCCGCCGCTTCGACGCTTCTGGGGGCGATCATGGCGGTGGTGCTGTCGCTTCTGGCCACGCGGGGGCTGGCGAAATGGCCGCGACTGGTGGGGCTGTTCCGCCGCGTCATGGATATCTTGCGCGCCTTCCCCGAGATCGTGATCGCGCTGGTGCTGATCTTTATTCTCGGCGGCGGGCCAGTGCCCGCGATGATCGCCATCGCGCTCCATACCACCGGCGCGCTGGGCAAGCTGTTCTCGGAGGTCAACGAGAACGCGAGCCTCAAGCCGGTGGAGGGGCTGCGCTCGGTGGGGGCAGGCTGGGGCCAGCGGATGTGGCTGGGCGTGATCCCGCAGGTGGCGCCGAACTATCTCAGCTATGCGCTTTTGCGCTTCGAGATCAATATCCGCGCCTCGGCGATCCTTGGTTTCGTGGGGTCCGGCGGGATCGGCTATGACCTGAAGAATGCGTTTAGCTGGGGGCAGGGGCGCTATGACGAGGTGGCGGCGATCTTTCTGCTGCTGTTCGGCACGATCGTGTTCTTCGATCAGCTCTCGGGCCGTTACCGCAACAAGATGATCGGGGGGGCCTGACGCCATGATCGCGACCGCAGACATCATGCCCGGCTTTGACGCCGCCGCCCATATCCGCCGCAAGCGCATGGCCGCGCTGGCGGTGCCGGCGGTGATCCTGGCCTATTTCATCTATATCTTCTTTGCCTTCGACATCCCCGGACTGGCCGAGCGCGCGCGGATGGACAATGCCCGCATCCTTGTGGCTGACAGCTACAGCTACAAGACCCATGTCACCCGCGACAACCGGGTGGGCGGCGTAACGATCGCCATCGAGGGCGAGCGCAAGGGCACCTGGCCCGAGGGCACCGGCCCCGACTGGGTGACGCGCGAGAGCGAGGACCGCACGCTTGTGGCGTTGAAACGTGGCCAGGAGGTGGTGATCGACGGCGACGTGATGCGCTATGACGTGCCGGGCTATGGCCTGATCGAGACGCAGGTGTCGCCCGGCGGGGTCGCGTTGTCGCTGCCGCAAGGCGATGTGCCCGACTGGATCAGCGCCAGCAGCGCGCGCGTCGATATCACCACCGATGCCGGGCGCGTCACCGTCACCCGCGCCCGCACCGAGGTGATGCGCTATCATTTCGGCTGGGAGCTGTTCTGGTTCACCCTCGACAGCCCGTTTCACGGCAAGAGCTTTGGCGAGTTGCTCGGGCTGGCCCTGTCCGGCGAAAGGGTGGTGCCGGATCGCAGCAACCTTGCCGCGATGGCGCATGATGTCTGGAACAACCAGATGTGGCAGCACAAGGACGTGATGGGCGCGATCTTCGAGACCGTGCTGATGGCCTTTCTCGGCACGATGGGGGCGGGGCTGGTGGCGCTGCCGCTGGCCTTTGCCGCGGCGCGCAACTTCTCGCCGTTGATGCTGGTGCGGGCGGCGGTGCGGCGGGTGTTCGATTTCCTGCGCGGGGTGGATGCGCTGATCTGGACGATCATCCTGTCGCGCGCCTTTGGCCCCGGCCCCCTTACCGGCGCGCTGGCGATCCTCGTCACCGATACTGGCACATTCGGCAAGCTGTTTTCCGAGGCGCTGGAAAACGTCGATGCGCGCGAGATCGAAGGGGTGCAATCCACCGGGGCAAAGCCGCTGCAACGCTACCGTTTCGGCGTCATCCCGCAGATCACGCCGGTGCTGCTCAGCCAGCTGCTCTATTACCTCGAATCCAACACCCGCAGCGCCACCATCATCGGCGCGATAACCGGCGGCGGTATCGGGTTGTTGCTCACGCAGGCGATCATTACCCAGAAGGATTGGGAAGAGGTGAGCTATTACATCGTGCTGATCCTTGTCATGGTGATGGTGATGGACAGCGTTTCCGGCTGGTTGCGGCGGCGGCTCATCGCTGCGGACGATGGCGGGCATTGAGCGGGCAGGGACGAGTATTTGAGGCAAGATGAAGCGGGCGGGTTTCTTTTTGGTGAAAATACTCGCGCCGCAGGCATGAAACTCTGAAAGGATGCGCGATGTCGCGATTGCGGGACGACGGGGCGGTGATCCATCCCGACTGCGAGATCACCGATTGCGAATTCGGGGCCTTTACCGAGGTCGGGCGCGGCAGCCGCCTCGCCCATGTGGCGATGGCGGAGTATTCCTATTGCGACCGGCTTTGCGATCTGGCCAATGCCGAGATCGGCAAATTCGCCAATATCGCCAGCCTTGTGCGGGTGGGGGCGACGGATCATCCGCTGGACCGCGCCAGCCTGCATCATTTCCTCTATCGCTCTGCGTCCTATTGGGCGGATGCGGGCGATGATGAGGCGTGGTTTGCCCGGCGGCGCGCGCGGGTGGCGCGGATCGGGCATGACACCTGGATCGGCCACGCGGCGCAGGTCAAGCCCGGCGTGACCATCGGCCACGGCGCGGTGGTGGCGGCGGGGGCGGTGGTGACGCGCGATGTGGCCCCCTACATGATCGTGGCAGGGGTGCCGGCAAGCCCGCTGCGCGCGCGCCTTGGCCCGGATCTGGCCGCGCGGATGATCGCGCTGGCGTGGTGGGACTGGGATCATGCGCGGCTGCGCGCCGCGCTGGGCGATTTCCGCACGCTGACGCCAGAGGCGTTTCTTGACCGCTACGAACAGCAATAGGGCGGCCACCGGGGCCGCCCTTGGGTGCTGAAATACATGCCTGGGAACGGGGACGTTCAATATGCACCCCCGATAGCGGCGGGGTGTGACAGGGGCGTGACGGGCGTTGCCTTTTTTCAGGGATCGGTGAGGGTGAGCGTCATCCGGTCGCCCGCGAACCATGTGCGCCCGTATTCGACGGGGGTGCCCTCGGGGTCGATATTGATCGAGAGCGTGCGCAAGAGGGGCGCGCCGGGGGCAAGGTCGAGGCGCAGCGCCTGCGTCGGGTCGGCGAGGGTGGCGGTGAGGCGGGTCGAGGCGCGGGTATAATCGGCCACGCCCGCGTCGCGCAGGGCGGCGGTGATCGAGTGTAGCCGCGCCAGCGCCTCGGGCAGGGCGGGCAGGCGCGCGGCCGGAAAGCTCGAGCGAAAGAGCGCCACCGGCACGCCGTCGGCGCGCGACAGCCCGTCGCAGACATGCACCTTTGCGCCGGGCGCAAGGCCGAGGGCGCGGGCCTCGTCCGCGTCGGCGGTGCGGGTCTCGATGGCGAGGATATCGCGTGCCGGGAGCCTGCCTGCGGCGCGCAGGTTCTGGTCAAAGCGCACGCGGCGGCCCAGGGGGTAGTCTGTCGGGCGGTGGGCGACAAAGGCACCGGCCCCGCGCCGGGTGCGGATCGTGCCCGCGTCGGTGAGTGCGGCGAGTGCGCGGCGCACGGTGTGGCGATTGACACCGAAGCGCGCGGCAAGCGCGGCCTCGGTCGGCAGCTTGTCACCGGGGGCATAGCGCCCGGCGGCGATATCGGCGCGCAGGCTGTCATGGATGACGCGCCAGAGCGCATCGGGTTTTTCGCGGGTCATGTCACGGAAGTTTCACAGGCTGCGGGCTTGTTTGTGGGGCGGGTTTGCGGTAATCATTTGTCTAGTTGTATAATGACTTCGACAAATCCGCAAGGTGTCTGCATGGGTGATATTTTACAGCGCAAGGCGTGGATGGGCCTGTTGGCCCGCGCCGAGGCGGGCGAGCTTGACCGGCTTTGGCGCGCGGCGGGGATTGCGCCGGATCACATCTGTCTGCGCCCGCCCGAGATCGGCACCGTGATGGTGCGGGGCCGCGCGGGTGCCACGGGCGCGCCGTTCAATCTGGGCGAGATGGTGGTGACGCGCTGCGCGGTGCGGCTGGGTGATGGCCGCGTCGGGCATGGCCATGTGCAGGGGCGGGGCAAGGATCACGCGCGCCACGCCGCGCTGGTGGATGCGCTGATGCAGGGGCCGGAGGCGGCGCATTTGCGCGCGGCGGTGCTGGACCCGCTGGCCGGGGCCGAGGCGGCGCGGCGCGCGGCGCGCGCGCGCAAGGCGGCGGCGACGAAGGTGGATTTCTTTACGCTGGTGCGGGGAGAGGATTGATGCGGGCAGAGGCGTTATCCGGCGGGTTCGCCGAGGCATCGGTGGAGGCGGCGCGCGCGTTTCGCGCGGTGATGCGCGCGATGGCGCGGCCCGGCACGGTGGAGCGGGTGGCCGGTGCCGCCCCGCCTGCGCCCTTGTCGGTCGCGGCGGGGGTGGCGGTTCTGGTGCTGTGCGACCCCACCACGCCGGTGCATCTGGCGGGTGCGCATGATTGCGCGGCATTGCGCGGCTGGATCGGGTTTCACACCGGTGCGCCGGTGGTGGCGCGGGGCGAGGCGATGTTCGCGCTGGGCACATGGGAGGCGCTGGCCCCGCTGGAGGGCTATGCCCCTGGCACGCCGGATTATCCTGACCGCTCGGCCACGCTCATTGTCGAGATGGCGCGGCTGGAGGCGGCGGGGGCGCGGCTGACCGGGCCGGGGATCAGGGAGGCGGCGGCGCTGTCGCTGCCCGAAGTGGCGGCGTTTGAGGACAATGCGGCGCGGTTTCCGCTGGGGCTTGATTTCCTGTTTTGTTGCGGCGACCGGCTGGCGGGGCTGCCGCGCACCACCCGTGTGGAGGCGATCTGATGTATGTGGCGGTGAAGGGCGGCGAGCGGGCGATCGAGGCGGCGCATGGCTGGCTCGCCGAGGAGCGGCGCGGCGATGTGGCCGTGCCCGAGTTGAGCGTGGCGCAGATCCGCGCGCAGATGGCGCTGGCGGTCAACCGGGTGATGGCGGAGGGCTCGCTCTATGATCCCGATCTCGCGGCGCTGGCGATCAAGCAGGCGCGCGGCGACCTGATCGAGGCGATTTTCCTCATGCGCGCCTATCGCACCACGCTGCCGCGCTTTGGCGCGTCCGAGCCGGTAGAGACCGGCGCGATGCGCTGTGACCGGCGGATTTCGGCCACGTTCAAGGATGCGCCGGGGGGGCAGGTTCTGGGGCCGACCTTTGACTACACCCACCGTCTGCTGGATTTCGCGCTGGCCGCCGAGGGCGAGACGCCACCGGCCCCCGAGGCGGTGGCGGCGCAGCGGGCGATGCCGCATGTGATGGGCTATCTTGACCGCGAGGGCCTGATGGAGGGCGCGGGGGCGGGCGATGCGGTGCCGCCCGACATGACGCGCCAGCCGATGGAATTGCCCGCCTGCCGCGCGCTCAGGCTTCAGGCGCTGGCGCGGGGCGATGAGGGGTTCCTGCTTGGTCTCGCCTATTCGACGCAGCGCGGCTATGCGCGCAACCACGCCTTTGTGGCCGAATTGCGCATCGGCGCGGTGGCCGTCGAGATGGAGATCCCGGAATTGGGAGTCTCGGTGGAGTTGGGCGAGGTGGTGCTGACCGAATGCGAGACCGTGAACCAGTTCACCGGCTCGAAAACCGAGCCGCCGCAATTCACCCGTGGCTATGGGCTTGTCTTTGGCCAGACCGAGCGCAAGGCGATTTCGATGGCGCTGGTGGATCGCGCGCTACGCTGGCGCGAGTTGGGCGAAGAGGATGAGGGCGCGCCCGCGCAGGACGAGGAATTCGTGCTGATGCACGCCGACAACATCCAGGCCACCGGGTTTCTGGAGCATATCAAGCTGCCGCATTACGTCGATTTCCAGAGCGAGCTTGAACTGATCCGCAAATTGCGCCGCGAGGCCGGCGCGGGGCGGGAGGCGGCGGAATGAGTATTTCGGGCAAGATGAAGCCGGGGGCGGGGATGACCGAGTATAACTTTGCCTATCTCGACGAGCAGACCAAGCGGATGATCCGCCGCGCGATCCTCAAGGCGCTGGCGATCCCCGGCTATCAGGTGCCGTTTGCCAGCCGCGAGATGCCGATGCCCTATGGCTGGGGCACCGGCGGCGTGCAGGTGACGGCGGCCTGTCTGGTGCCGGAGGACCGGCTCAAGGTGATCGACCAGGGGGCGGATGACACCACCAACGCGGTGTCGATCCGCAAATTCTTCGAAAAGACGGCAGGCGTGGCCACCACTGAGGAGACGGCGCGCGCGAGCCTCATCCAGACCCGCCACCGGATCCCCGAGACGCCGCTCACCGGGGATCAGGTGCTGGTCTATCAGGTGCCGATCCCAGAGCCGCTTCGCTTTCTCGAGCCGCGCGAGACCGAGACGCGCAAGATGCACAGCCTCGAGGAATACGGCCTCATGCATGTCAAGCTTTACGAGGATATCAGCCGCCACGGCGCGATCTCGACAGCCTATGCCTATCCGGTGAAGGTGGAGGGGCGTTATGTGATGGACCCCTCGCCGATTCCGAAATTCGACAACCCGAAGCTGTCGGACTGCCCGGCGATCCAGCTTTTCGGCGCGGGGCGCGAGCAGCGGATCTATGCGCTGCCGCCGTATACGAAAGTGGTGAGCCTCGATTTCGAGGATCATCCGTTCGAGGCGAGCAAGGCCGATCAGGACTGCGCGCTCTGCGGGTCGGCGACGAGCTATCTCGACGAGGTGATCGTCGATGATGCGGGCGGGCGGATGTTTGTCTGTTCCGACACGGATTACTGTCGTGCGCGGCGGGCGGCGGGGCACGTGGGGGCGCAGGGTGTGCCCCATGAGGAGGCAGGCGCATGACCCCGCTGTTGCAGGTGCGCGATGTGGCGAAGTTCTACGGCGGGCGGCGGGGCTGCGAGGATGTGTCGTTCGATCTCTGGCCCGGCGAGGTGATGGGCATCGTGGGCGAGAGCGGATCGGGGAAATCGACGCTGCTGGCCAGCCTCTCGGGGCAGATGGCACCCGACCGGGGCGCGGTGATCTATGACACGCGCGACCGCGGGCCGGTGGATGTGCGGGCGATGTCCGAGCCCGAGCGGCGGATGCTGATGCGCACCGATTGGGCGCTGGTGCATCAGAACCCGCGCGACGGGTTGCGCATGGGCGTCTCGGCGGGCGGCAATGTGGGCGAGCGGCTGATGGCGGTGGGCGCGCGGCATTACGGCGATATTCGCGCGCGGGCGGTCGACTGGCTGGGCCGGGTCGAGATCGCCGCCGACCGGGTGGATGACCGGCCCACGGCGTTTTCCGGCGGGATGCAGCAGCGGTTGCAGATCGCGCGCAATCTGGTCACCGGCCCGCGCCTTGTGTTCATGGACGAGCCGACGGGGGGATTGGATGTGAGCGTGCAGGCGCGGCTTCTCGATCTCTTGCGCGGGCTGGTGCGCGAGATGGGCCTGTCGGCGGTGATCGTGACGCATGATCTGGCGGTGGTGCGGCTTCTGGCGGACCGTTTGATGGTGATGAAGGAGGGCCGCGTGATCGAGGCGGGGCTGACCGATCAGGTGCTCGACGATCCGCAGCATGGGTATACGCAGTTGCTGGTGAGTTCGGTGTTGCAGGTCTAGGCATGGTGAGATTGGTAAAAGGAGACCGCCGATGATCACTGCCTATGCGCGCGAAGGTGAGGGGCTGCGCGTCCTCGATGCCAGCGAGGCGGCCGCGCCGATCTGGATCGACCTTTATCAGCCGGACGCGGAGGAGCTTGCGCTTGTCTCGGGGCGCAGCGGTATCGACCTGCCGACGCGCGCCGATCAGGAGGAGATCGAGCAATCCTCGCGGCTTTATCTTGAAAACGGGGTGCCGGTGATGACCGCGCTTTTGCCGTCGCAGGCGGGCAGCGAGGCGATGCAGATGGGGCCGGTCACGTTTGTTCTGCGACCCGCGCAGCTCATCACCATCCGCCACCACGCGCCGCGCCCGTTCGAGACCTTTGCGGGCCGCGCGGCCAAATCCTCGCTGGGCTGTGCCACGGCGGAGGCGGTGCTCGTGGGGCTGCTGGAAGAGATCATCGACCGGCTGGCGGACATCACCGAGCACAAGGGCCGCGAGATCGACGCCATCTCGCGCCGCGTCTTTGGCCCCGGCAAGATGACCACCGAAGAACACCGCGCCACCCTGCGAGAGATCGGGGCGGCCGATACGCAGGTCATGCACCTGCGCGAGAGCCTGATGACGCTGGAGCGGGTTCTGGGATTTCTCATGCCGGTGTTCGATGCGATGCGCTCTGCCAAGGCGCTGCGCGCGATGCTCAAGACGCATTATCGCGACGTGCGCACGATTGGCGAGCACGCCAGCTATCTGCAACAGAAGACGGCGCTTTTGCTCGATGCGACTCTGGGCCTCATCAATATCGAGCAGAACGCGATCATCAAGATTTTCTCAGTGGCGGCGGTGGCGTTCCTGCCGCCGACCTTGGTGGCGTCGAGCTATGGCATGAATTTTGTCCATATGCCCGAGCTGGAATGGGTCCTGGGCTATCCGATGGCGCTGGGGTTGATGGTGCTCTCGGCGGCTGTGCCGCTTTGGTATTTCCGCAGGCGCGGGTGGCTGTGAAGGGGATGGCGATGATCGAGGTCGAGGGGCTGGGCAAGCGGTTTGTCCTGCACAATCAGGGCGGGGCCGTGATCGAGGTGATGGCGGGGGCGCATCTGCGGGTGGAACCCGGCGAATGCGTGGCGCTCACGGGGGCCTCGGGGGCGGGCAAGTCAACGCTGATCCGGATGATCTATGGCAATTACCGCGCGAGCGCGGGGCGGATCATCGTGGGCGGCCTTGACGTGGCGCGGGCGGCCCCGCGCGAGATCATCGCGCTGCGCCGCGAGCGGCTGGGCTATGTCAGCCAGTTCCTGCGGGTGGTGCCGCGCGTGCCCACGATCGAGGTGGTGGCCGAGCCGCTTCTGGTGCTGGGGGTGGCGCGTGAGGCGGCGCAGGCGCGCGCCGAGGCGTTGCTGCGGCGTCTCAATGTCCCCGAGCGGCTCTGGTCGCTCAGCCCCACCACGTTTTCCGGGGGCGAGCAGCAGCGGGTGAATATCGCACGCGGGTTCGCGCATGACTACCCGGCGCTGATGCTGGACGAGCCGACGGCGAGCCTTGATTCGGGCAACCGCGAGGCGGTGCTGGGCCTCATCGAGGCGGCCAAGGTACGCGGGGCGGCGATCCTCGGGATTTTCCATGACGAGGGCGCGCGCGTGCGGGTCTGTGACCGTGAGGTGGATGTGAGCGGATTCGCGGCATGAGCGCCGGGCGGTTCATCGCGGTGGTGGGGCCGTCGGGCGTGGGCAAGGATACGCTGATGCGTGCGATGGTGGCGGCGCGGCCCGGCCTGCGGCGGGTGCGGCGGGTGATTACCCGGCCGGCCGATGTGGAGGGCGAGGGGCATGAGGCGGTGAGCGAGGCGGAATTCGAGACGCGGCTCAAGGATGGCGGATTCGCGCTGCATTGGCGCGCGCATGGGGTGCGCTATGGCGTGCCGGTGGGGGTGGCGATGGATCTGGCGCAGGGGCGCGATCTGCTGGTGAACCTCTCGCGCGGGGTGCTGGCGGAGGCGCAGGCGCGGTTCCGGCCCTTTGCCGTGCTGCATCTGGTGGCCGTGCCGGAGGTTCTGGCGGCGCGGCTGGCGGCGCGGGGGCGCGAGGGGGCCGATGATATTGCCGAGCGGCTGGAGGGGGCCGACGCGGCGTTGCCCGAGGGGGTGGGGCCGGTGGTGCGGATTGATACCGATGCGCCGCCCGAGAAACTGGCCAAGGCGGCGCTGAGGGCGCTTTACCCGGTGAGGGCGTGACGGTGGATCAGGTGAAAGCGGCCCTCGGCATCCTCGGCCATGAGCGACAGCGCGTCGATCACGAAGGGGCGCGGCAGGAGCGGCGCGAGCCGTGGCGCGAGCATGGTTTGCACCGCCTCAAGCGTCGCGGGCGGCAGCGGGCCGGTGAGGGTGATGTGAAAGCGAAAGGCGTCCATCACGTATGGGTAGCCCCATGCGCGCAGGTTGGCCTCATGCGCGGGCGAGAGGCCCTTGCCGCGGCGGCGGGCCAGGTCGGCCTCGGTCAGCGGCGCGCGGAACGCCTCAAACGCGCGCACGGTGGCGGCGGCGAGCGCGTCGAGCGCGCCGGTGTCGCCCACGGGCCGCAGCGCGACAAAGCGGCCAAGGGCGGCCATGTCGAGCGCGTCGAGGGTGACGGGCGCGCGGGCCGCGCAGAACCGGACAAACGCCTCGGCAAGGGCCGCCTCGGTCTGGCCGGGGGCGAGGCGGAAGGGCGGCTTCATCGTTGCGTGAAGCCCGTATTTGCGCGGCGTGGCGGTGATCTCGGCCACGGGCAGGGGCATTTCGGGATGCGGGCAGGCGCGGCCCGTCGCGGGATCCCAGCCCAGCCAGGAGGCACCGAAATCGGCCAGCGGCCCCGGCGCGGGGGTGAAATAGACGGCGTAGCGGGTGGGTGTCATGGGCGCTCTCTTAACGGGTATCGCGTCGTATTGCAGGAAAGTGTGAGCGTGACATGACAGAAGAGACAATCCTCGCCAATGCCATGTTGGTGCTGCCCGGAGAGGTGCGGCGCGGCTCGGTCGTGTTGCGCGGGGGCCGGATCGCCGATCTGGCCCTGGGCGCGGGCGTGCCGAAAGGGGCGGTGGATTGCGGCGGCGATTACCTCGCGCCGGGGCTGGTGGAGTTGCACACCGACAATCTCGAGCGCCACATCCAGCCGCGCCCCAAGGTGGACTGGCCGCATGAGGCGGCGATCCTCGCGCATGATGCAGAGCTTGCCAGCGTCGGGATCACCACGGTTTTCGATGCGATGCGGGTGGGGTCGGTCCCCACCGGCGTGGGGCGGTTCAGGGCATATGCGCGCGGGCTCGCCGATGAATTATGGGCCTTGCGCGCGGCGGATGCGCTTCGGATCAGCCATTTCCTTCACTTGCGCGCCGAGGTCTGTTCGGAGACGCTGGAAGAGGAGCTGGAGGCGTTCGGCGCGCAGGACCGGGTGGGGATCGTGAGCCTGATGGATCACACGCCGGGGCAGCGGCAGTTTCGGGATATGGCCAAGCTCGAGGCCTATGTGAAGGGCAAGCATGGTCTCGACGATGCCGGGTTCGCCGCGCATGTGGCGCAGCTCAGGGCGCTGCGCGCGGCCAATGGCGCGCGCCACGAGGCGGCGGCGGTGGCCCATGCGCGCCGCTATGGCGCGGTGCTGGCAAGCCATGACGACACCACCGAGGCGCAGGTGGCGGTATCGGACGGCTATGGCATCAGGCTGGCCGAGTTTCCTACCACGGCAGAGGCGGCGCGGGCCTGCGGCGCGCGCGGGATCGCGGTCATCATGGGAGCGCCGAACCTGATCCGGGGCGGCTCGCATTCCGGCAACGTGGCGGCGCGCGATCTGGCCGAGGCCGGGATGCTCGATATCCTGTCGTCGGATTATGTGCCCTCGGCGCTGCTTTACGGGGCGGTAAAGCTGGGGCTGCTCTGGGGCGATATGGCGCGGGGGCTGGCCACGGTGACGGCCAACCCGGCGCGTGCCGTGGGGCTGGTGGATCGCGGGCGGATCGAGGCCGGGGCGCGCGCCGATCTGGCGCGCTTTGGCCTGCGCGGCGAGGTGCCCGCGCTGCGCGCGGTGTGGTCGCAGGGGCGGCGCGTGGGGTGAGGGGGGCGAGGTGAGGGGCGTGGTCTATGCTGCCATTCGCTTTCCGTCCCTCGCGCGGCTTATCCCCAAGCATCTACGTTCCCTTCAGCCCCCTCGCGGTGGCAGCCTTGCGGCGGCCCTTTTGACACCCGCACGCGGCGGGCGCATAAGGAGGCCACTGACCGCATTTGCCCCGGAGCGCCCCATGACCACGCCGCTTTTCGACATTCCCGCCCCGCCGCTTGTGCCCATTGAGGGCGCGGCGCGCGGCTATCCGGTGCGCCGCATCTTTTGCGTCGGGCGCAACTATGCCGCGCACGCCGCCGAGATGGGCAACGAGGTGGACCGCGAGGCGCCATTCTATTTCACCAAGTCGGCCCATGCGCTGTGCCTGTCGGGGGCAACGATCCCCTATCCGCCGGGCACCGAGGACTGTCATCACGAAATGGAGTTCGTGGTGGCGCTGGGCGCGCCCGCGTTCCGGGTGAGCGAGGCCGGGGCGATGGCGGCGGTCTGGGGCTATGGCTGCGGCATTGATCTCACGCGCCGTGACCTGCAGGGCCAGGCCAAGGACAAGCGGCGGCCCTGGGACCTCGGCAAGGATTTCGAGAACGCGGCGATCATCGGCGCGCTGACGCCCAGGGCGGCGTTTGGCGAGATCGGCGATCAGGCGATCCGGCTGGCGGTCGACGGGCGCGAGGCGCAGGCGGCGCGGCTGTCGGATATGGTCTGGTCGGTGCCCGAGATCATCGCGCATCTGTCGCGGTTCTATCACCTTGGCGCGGGCGATCTGATCTATACCGGCACGCCTGCGGGCGTGGGGCCGGTGGGGCCGGGCAATGTGCTGGAGGGCGAGATCGACGGGCTGGCCCCGTTGCGCGTGACCATCGGCGCGGGGGCCTGACGGCATGAAGCTGGCACAGGTTCCGGTGACGCTTTTCACGGTGGTGATGGGGCTTTGCGGCTTCACGCTGGCGCTGCGCGCGGGCGAGGTGGCGGCGGGGCTGGTGCCTCTGGCCTCGGGGGTGGCGCATCTCGTGACGCTGGCGGTCTTCGTGGTGGTCGCGCTGGCCTACACGGCCAAGGCGCTGCGCCATCCGCAGGCGGTGGCCGAGGAATGGGCGCATCCCGTGAGCCTTGCGTTCTTTCCGGCGATTTCGATCGCGCTGCTGCTGTTTTCGATCGTCATGCTCGCGCCCGCGCCGGGGATTGCGCGGGGGCTGTGGCTGGTGGCGGTGCCGATGCAGCTTGTGCTGACGCTGGCGGTGGTCTCGGGCTGGATCGGGGCGCGGTCGTTTCAGCACGGGCACCTGACGCCCGCGTGGTTCATCCCCGCCGTGGGCAATGTGATCGTGGCCATCGCGGGGGTGCCGCTGGGTTACGTAGAGCTAAGCTGGTTCTTTGCCTCGGTGGGGCTGATCTTCTGGGTGGTGCTGCTGGCGCTGGTGATGAACCGGCTTATTTTCCACGATCCGCTGCCCGAGCGGTTGCAGCCGACGCTGGTGATTCTCGTTGCGCCCCCGGCGGTGGGATACCTCGCCTGGGTGGCGCTGGCGGGGGAGGTCGATGCCTTTGCGCGGGTGCTGCTCAACATCGCTTATCTGTTCGTGCTGATCGTCGCGGTGCAGGTGCCGCGCCTGTTGAGGCTGCCGTTTTCGCTGTCGCATTGGGCGCTGAGCTTTCCGCTGGCGGCGGTGACGGTGGCGAGCTTTGCCCATGCCGCGCGCCTTGGATCGGCGGGGCACGCGGTGATCGGCTTTGGCCTGCTGGCGGTGCTGGTGGCGATCATCGCGGGGCTGATGTGGCGCACGGGCCGCGCGCTGGCAAAGGGCCGCCTCTTCGGGGGATGAGCGCGCGGCGCGGCGCGTGCCCTCTGGACAGGCCCCGGCGGCGGTGGTTTGATCCGGCCCAAGCCGAACCATCTGCCGGAGTCCCCCGATGAAAGACGACAATTTCCTGCGCGAGATGAATGGCCGCTACCTGTGGCAGCCGATGGCCCATCCCGGCGAGGCGCGCGCCAACCCGCCGCGCATCATCAAGAGCGCCGAGGGCGTGCGGCTCACCGATATCGACGGCCATGCCACCGTCGATGCCGTGGCCGGGCTGTGGTGCGTCAATCTGGGCTATTCAAACGAGGCGGTGAAGCAGGCGATCACGGATCAGTTGTGGCAGTTGCCCTATTACTCGGGCTTTGGCGGCACCACCAATCCGGCCGCCATCGAGGCCGCCCATGCGGTGCGCGAGTTCTTTGCCGGGGACGGGATGGAGCGGGTATTCCTTACCTCGGGCGGGTCTGACAGCGTGGACACGGCGCTGCGGCTGGCGCGGCAATATCACCGGCTACGCGGCGCGCCCGCGCGCACCAAGTTTCTGAGCCTCAAGAAAGGCTATCACGGCACCCATTGGGGCGGGGCGAGCGTGAATGGCAACAACCGCTTTCGCATCGGCTATGAGCCGCTCTTGCCCGGCTGTTTCCACATCCCCGCGCCCTACACCTATCGCAACCCCTATGACGAAAGCGACCCGGCGCGCCTTGCCGAAAAGATCGCCGCCGCCATGGTGGACGAGATCGAGTTTCAGGATCCCTCGACCATCGCCGCCTTCATCATGGAGCCGATCCTTGGCGCGGGCGGCGTGATCGTGCCGGATGCGTCCTTCATGGGGCTGATGCGCGAGATCTGCGACCGCTACGGCATCCTGATGATCTCGGACGAGGTGATCTGCGGTTTCGGGCGCACCGGCGACTGGACCGGCGCGCGGCATTGGGGCGTGCGGCCCGATATGATGACCATCGCCAAGGGCGTGACCTCGGGCTATTTCCCGGTGGGCGGTGTGCTTGTCTCGGGCGCGGTGGCAGAGGTGTTCGAGGCGGCGGACGCGGCGGGCACGATCTGGACGGGATATACCTATTCGGCGCATCCGGTCGGGTCTGCGGCGGTGGTGGCCTGCCTGTCGGAGACGCTGCGGCTGGATACCAAGGCCAACGCCGCCGCGCGCGGCACCCAGCTTTATGAAGGCGTCAAGCGGCTGGCCGCAAAACACGACATCATCGGCGATGTGCGCGGCGGGCACGGCCTGATGACCGGGATCGAGATCGTAAGCGACCGCGCCAAGAAAACCCCGATGGATGCCGCCACCATGCAGCGCATCCATACCGCCACCTATGAGGCCGGCGCGATGGTGCGGCTGGGGGCGCATAATATCCTGATGTCGCCGCCGCTGGTCATCTCGGAGGCGGAAATCGACGTGATCCTTGCCGCGCTCGATGCCGGGCTATCAGAAGTCTGAGCGGGTGAGGGGGCCTCTGACGGCTTGCGCGCTTTGGGTCGCGATGGCGGGGCGCGCGCAGGCCCATGCCGGCGAGCAGGGGTTCGTGCTGCTCATGCCCACCGATGCCTATATCGCGGCGGGCGGGGCCACGGTGGCGCTGACGGTTCTGATGCTGGCGGTGCTGCCGGGGCGGGTGGCGGTGGCGCTGTTTCGCCCGGTGCCGCTCTGGCGCGGCACGGCGCGGCGCGGGGTGGCGGGCCGCCTGCTGGCGGTGCCGGTGCTTGGCTGGCTCATTTGGCAGGGCTGGACGGGATCGCGCGATCCGCTGGGCAATCCGCTGTCGCTGGGCATTTGGGTGGTGATGTGGATGGCGCTGGTGAGCGCGCAGGGGATCGTTGGCGATATCTGGGCGCGGATCAACCCGTTCGCGGGGGTTGCGCTTGTGCTGGCGCGCCTGCGGCGGGTGCCGCTGCATTATCCCGTGTGGCTCGGGCATTGGCCGGGGGTGGCGGGGCTGATGGCCTTTGCCGGGTTTTTGCTGGCCGATCCCGCCCCCGCCGATCCGGCGCGGCTGGCGCTGGTGGTGGCGGGCTATACGATGGTGATGCTGGGCGGCGTGGCGCTTTTCGGGGCGCGCTGGCTGGTGCGGGGGGAGGCGCTGACGCTGCTGATGCGGGCCTATGCGCGGATGGCACCCTTGGGGCATAAAGGCGGGCGGCGCGTGCTGGGCCTGCCGGGGTGGCGGATCGCGCGCGCGGGGCGGCCCACGACGGGGCACGCGGTTTTCCTGCTCATCCTGCTGGGCAGCGGCAGTTTCGACGGGCTGAACGAGACCTTTCTGTGGCTTGACCTGCTGGCGATCAACCCGCTGGAATTTCCCGGCCGCTCGGCGGTGATCGGCCCCAATCTTGTGGGGCTGGTGGCGGCGAATGCCATGCTGCTGGCGGTGTTTTGCGGCGCGCTGTGGCTGGGCGCGCGGCTGGCCGGGGAGCGGGCGGCGCTGCGGGGGCTTTTGTGCCGGTTTGCGCCGACGCTGCTGCCCATCGCGCTTGGCTATCATATCGCGCATTACCTGCCCTCGCTGCTCATGGACGGGCAATATGTGATGGCGGAGATCGCCGAGGCGCTGCATCTGGGCCATGTTCATGTCACCGCCGGGTTTCTCAGCCAGCCCGGCCCGGTGCGCGCGATCTGGCTTGCGCAGGCGGGGGCGGTGGTGGCGGGGCATGTGATCGCGCTGATGCTGGCCCATGCCATTGCCCTGCGCGGCGGTGCCGGGGCGTGGCGCGCGACGCTG
>DISF01000104.1 GCA_002421985.1 Roseovarius sp. UBA6217
GTGATCATCCGGGATGGAACACGTAAGCGCCTATGACGGGATCGACGGTTTTTTCGAATCGCTGCTGGCGGTGGACCCGGGAGGAGCCGAGTTGATCAAGCAGCGGCGGCAGGATTTGGCTCGGGCCTGGCGCGACAACGTGGTTGTGCGCCGCCGAAAAGCCGAACTGGTGCGGCCGATCATGTGCTGACGACTGGCACCGCCGAAATAAGGCAGACCAAGGGGGGCACCACCCATGCGCATATGGGGGATGCATTTCGGCGGGCGACCCTATAAAGATTTCCTATGGATATTCGTCAACTCCGCTATTTCATTGCCATCGTGGAGCAGGGGTCTTTTTCCCGCGCTGCGGCGATCCTCCATGTCGCCCAGCCGGCGCTTTCGTTGCATGTGCGCAAGGTGGAGGCCGAGCTTGGTACCCGTCTGTTGTTCCGCACGCCGAAAGGTGTTGTGCCGACCGAGGCAGGCGCAATCCTTCTGCGAAACGCCCGCACCATAATAGATCACCTAAAAATCACCGAGGAAGAGGTGCGCGGGTATCAGAACGATCCGGTCGGTGTGGTCAGGCTGGGCCTGCCGGGCACGATCAGCGAAATTCTATCGGTTCCGCTGATCATGGCGGCGCGCAGCCGCTATCCCGGAATCGAACTTCGGATTGCCGAAGCGATGAGCGGGTTCGTTCTGGAATGGCTCAGAGAATCGCGCATCGACTTGGCGGTAATTTATCGGGACGTCAGCGATAGCGGCCTGGCGTCGATTGAGTTGTTGGAGGAAGAACTTGTCTTTTTTGCCCCTGCGCAGGGGCTTGAGGGACGTTCGGAGACGGGTTTCACGGGCCTGCTGCCAGCGCCCGAAGCGCGGCCGCAATTGGTCGATATAGCGAACGTGCCGCTGATCTTGCCGAGCAAGGCGCATGGCCTGCGTCTTTTGATCGACCGGCACGCGGCCACGGCCGGGGTTGATCTGGATGTTTCGATTGAGGTGGATTCTTACGCCAACATCAAGCGGTTGGTATGTTCCGGACTGGGCTGTTCCATTTTGCCGCTCAACGCGATTTCCCAAGAAGTTTCGGCGGGGATGTTTGAAAGCTGGCGCATTGGCGATGTACGCCTGCGCCGCTCGGCCTATCTGGCCTTTCCGGAGGCGCGCCCGATGACTAACGCGGTGGCGGCCATTCGTGATCTTGCCGTGGCAGTGCTGCGCGATCTCGCGCGGAAAGAAAGCTGGGCTGGCGCGCGTGTGCTGATGGGCGAAACCGGCTAGCCTTGCCTCTTTATCCGCAGTCTTCCCCCCGCCGGAGCGGTCACCTCGGCCCTTCAATACGGGATGTCGACGGCTATCTCCCTGTGTTTGTCAAACAAGTTGTCTGCCGATTTCATGCGGCGTCTCTGATTTCAAAGACCTCTGCGCGACGCCGCCTGATCTGATTTTGTTGACGTTGCAGTCGTGCCTTTCGCCCCGCCGTCTGTCTGGCGCACACATTCGGGCTGGCGGGTGTGTTATGCGATTGCCGGGGCTTGCGGGGTGAGGGTGATCTTGTTCGCGGCTTTCAGCAGGTTCTGCCCGAGTGCCGCCATCGCCATCTGGGCGTGGGTTTTGGCCAGGCCGAAGTATCGGGCGCGGTGCAGGCCAAAGAGGCGCTTCATGGTGCCAAAACACTGCTCGACGCGGAACCGGCGTTTCGAGATGAGCTTGTTGAAGCGTTTCTCGGAGGCGCGCAGCGGGCGCCCGCGGGCCGCCTTGCGCAGGATGCCGTCGCGGTGTTTGCCCTTGAGCGCCTCGCGGTTGGCACGGCTCGCATGGGCGTCGCCATTGTCGCTCGGAGTTGCCCATCGTGGCGCCATCGGTTCGAGCCCGATGGGCGACGGCGCATGCAATGGCAACCCGGCCAGCACCCGCTGCGCCCGCGCCCCTTCGATCATCGTGGCGAGTTCCGGGCTTTCGGCCGCGCCCTCGGGGGTGGTGTGGACGCGGTCGATGAAGCCCTCCTCGTCCGTGCGCGCGAAGCCCTTGTAACCCGGCGTGCTCTTGCCGCCCTTCTTGATCCAGCGGGCATCGGGATCGGCGCTGAAACGGATGTCGGGCCCGACTGCCGACCCGACTGCCGACCCGTCTGCTGCTTCGCCGTCTGCCGCATCGCCCTCGGCGCGGTCCTGCGCGGCCTCGATACAGGTGCGGGGCCGGGCCGCACTCCGGATCAGCGTTCGGGCATTCGCTCGAACACATGGCGCTCATGCCCTCACCATCGATGATCGCGGCTTCGGCGGCGCGCAACTTCAGCCCGTGGCCCTCGATCTGACGGCAGACCTCGGCCAGCAGATCATCAAAAACCCCGCCCGCCACCAGTGCATTGCGGAACCGGCAATGGGTGGTTTCATCAGGCACCGGCGCATGCAGGCCAAGCCCCCAGAACCGCATGAAATCGAGCCGCACCTTGAGCGCGCGTTCCAGCTTCGGATCGCTCAGCCCATGCCACTGCCCGATCAACAGGCACTTGAACAACACCAGCGGATCATAGCCCTGCGGCCCGCCCCCCGACCCCCGACCGCTTGAGACCGCGCTTCAGGATCGCCCCGAACGCCCGCCAATCCGAGCCGCGTCCACCTTCGAAAGCACATCGTCATCGCCAATCCGATCCGACGCCTCGCGCAAAAACAGGTCCATACAGCCGCTCCGAAATAGCCCGGGCGAAGGATACCAAATCGGAAAGTCGGCGGGAATCCGGTATTATGCAGAGGTCTTTTTCAGGGGTGCCGATTTCGGTTTCCGGATTGAGCCAGACGGGTCCGGCGGGTTGCCAGTTGCGGGTTTTGCCGGACCAGCGCCCTGGGTTTTGCGCGCGGGCATTTGCATGGAGACTGGTGCGACTGGCGAGCGTTTTGGGGGTCACGCCCCTCGTGGCGCGCAGATGGCGTAACGAAGCGGATCGCGCTGTGAAGGTGCTCGCCATTATACCAACTGGCGAAGGATTTCACCCAGGCCTGCGCATCAGCCTTCGTGGCAAACCCCTTGATCGGCCAGTCCGGGTGGTATTTGCAGGTCCTCAACAGCGCCTCCGAGAACGGGTTGTCATTGCTGACGCGCGGTCGGCTGTAGGACGCCGTGATGCCCGGTTTCTCCATGGTGGTTTTCATCTTAGCGCCCTTCGTGGGGCTGCCATTGTCGGCATGCAGAACAAGCGGACGCAGGGTGCAGTCCTCGGCCAGCACGGCCTGCCGGATCAGGACGGCGGCCAGGTCCGCGCTTTCGCGTTCATGCACCTCCCAGCCGACGATCTTGCGGCTGAAGATGTCCACGATCAGGTAGAGGTAGAAGAACATGCCAAGGGCCGGGCCGGGCATCCATGTGTTCAGCGCTTCAAACTGTCCCCCGGACGGTGTGATCTGGCTCGCGCCAGACTGCGCCTCATCCCCCCAGATCGCCTGCGCCTTTTTTCGCAGAACCAGAAGCGCTGCGTTTTCGGCCAAGGCGCGGTCCTTGCGGGCCAGTTCTCGCCCAGTTCAGCCTCATTGAGCGCCGCCGTTT
>DISF01000090.1:0-15635 GCA_002421985.1 Roseovarius sp. UBA6217
CTTTGGGAAAGCCATCTGCAAAGGTTGTATTGCCCCGCCCTCAGTAAAACACCTTTCGACGGCGGTCGGCCATTTTGCGGGGGGCGTTGTCATTTTCCGCCATCAGCCCGCCCCCGCCAGCTTCCCCACCGGGGCGGTTTTCAGAAAGCCCGCCGTCAGCCTGTTTCGCGCCGGCATTTTCCGTCCCCCTAAATATCCCCCCCCAGGCTACTGGCTAGATAGGGCCGGACAGGGCAAGACACGTCAGGACAGGTTTCCTATATTCGCAAGGGGGATACGGTCAGGGTTGGACAGATAAAAACACGCAAAAACAAGAGGTTGACGCCCTCACGCGGGCACCACCATATGAAACGCGAAAATTGCTGTTTTATGGTGAAAAATCAAAGGTTTGGCAATTTAATCCCCCTAAATATGCACCCTTCATGCGCTGGTTATCGCTGCACATTTCCGCGAACCGCGCGCGCAATACGGCGTCGCTTTCACCGGTTGCGCGGTCTGTCCGCACCGCGTTGCCACCGTCAGGCGGGCGCAGCATCAGCCCCGCCAGTTCCGGCCCGGTCGCGCTGGGCTGCACGATTGCATGAATAGTGGCCCGAGATTCGCTTGCAGACTTGGCGGTTGCCGCCTCGAGCCTGTCGAGTCGCTTTTTCAGGGTCAGGGCCAGCACCCCGCTACTGGCCCCGGAACGTATCAACGATTTTGAGGCAGTGGCTTCTGGACAAAGCGCTCTGGCAGGTCGGTCAGGGTATCGTGCTCGGCGAGAGGATCGCCGCGATGGCGAAAGGCTAGGGCCGTGATCGTCATCATCGGCCTGATCGTCGCTTTTGTCCTTGTAGCGGTGTTTTCCAACCGCGCGACGCGGGGTTGCCGCTGGCGGGAATACCGGGCGGGCGGCTGTGATCCGCGGGTGCGCTGGCAATGCGCGGCCTGCGGGGCAGAGGTTTTTACATCCGGGGGCGGCGCGCCGACTGTCTGTCACGACCCCAGCCGCCGGAGACCGGAACCATGACGCGCCCGCCCGCCGATGCCACCGCCCGCCGCGCCGTGGCCCCTATACCGGCAACCTGCTCTCGGGCGTGCAATATCACCATTGCTGCCATTCCAACCTGACCCGCGCGGTTGCGGCGGGGTTGGGCGTGTCGCTCGCAGAGGCCGACCCCCATGTGCATGACGTGCTCAACATCTTCATGTGCACCGGCTTTACCCGCGATACGGGGCGATATTTCATGAAGGCCAGCCCCGGTGGCGATTGCTCGTCCAAGCATAAAAGCGACGCAGCGGCGTGCCAAGGCCGGATCGCTCGCCGCATGGCACAGCCCGGCGCGCAACGGCTATGATCAAAGCCAGGGCGATTGAGCGGGAGTGGCGGTGGGAACAAAACGTGAATATAACTGGGCATCGCTGCCTGACCGAATCGCCCCGGATGTTTGCCGAACTCTCTGCCACCTCGAATTTCACCTTTCTCACCGGGGCCGCCCATCCCGAGGAGTATATCGAGCGTGCCGCCGCCCTTGGCCTTGCGGGGGTGGCGATTGCCGATGTGAATTCGGTCGCGGGGATCGTGCGCGCCCATGCCCGCGCCCGCGAGATCGCGCGGCAGGTCCGCGAGCGGCAGGCATGGGAGGCGCGCGAGGGGGTGATCGGCCCGCCCGCCCCCTGCCCCACCGCGCCCGGTTGGGCCAACACGCCCCGCCTCATCCCCGCCGCAAGGCTGGTGCTGCGCGATGGCCTCACGCTCACCGCGCTGCCCGAGGACCGGCAGAGCTGGGCGCGGCTTTGCCGCCTCTTGACGCTGGGGCGACGGCGGGCGGCCAAGGGGGGCTGTGATCTGGCGCTGGATGACGTGCTGGACGGGGCGGCGGGGCTGCACCTGATCCTGCATCCCGAGAGCGCGCCCGGCTGGCAGGATCAGGCGCGGGCCCTCAAGGCGCGGGTCCACGACCGGCTCCACCTGCTGCTCAACCCGCGCTATGACGGGCGCGACGGGCTGCGGTTTGACCGGCTGGCGCGGATTGCGGCCCGGCTTGGCCTGCCCACCATCGCCGCCGCCTGCCCGCTGATGCACCGCGCAAGCCGCCGCCGCATGGCGGATGTGCTGAGCGCGATCCGGCTGGGGGTGACGGTAGAGCGGCTTGGCCGCGCCGCCCTGCCCAATGCCGAAAGGCGGCTGCGATCGGGCACCGAGATGCGCCGCCTTTTCAAGGGGCACGAGGGGGCGGTGGACCGCGCCGCCGCCTTGGCCAGGCGTCTCACCTTCTCGCTCGACGAACTGCGCCACGACTACCCGAGCGAGGCGGAGGGCGTTGAGACCCCCACCGCGCGGTTGCGGCGGCTGAGTGAGGCAGGGCTTGAGTGGCGCTATCCGCAAGGCGCGCCCGACCGCGTGCGCGCGATGATGGAGCACGAACTGACGCTCATCGCCAAGCTGCGCTATGAGCCCTATTTCCTGACCGTCAACGAGGTGGTTACCTTTGCCCGCGCGCGCGGCATCCTGTGTCAGGGGCGCGGGTCGGCGGCCAATTCGGTGGTCTGCTATTGCCTTGGCGTGACCAGCGTTTCCCCCGAGATCGGCACCATGGTGTTCGAGCGGTTCGTCTCCGAGGCGCGCGACGAGCCGCCCGATATCGACGTGGATTTCGAGCATGAGCGCCGCGAGGAGGTGATCCAGTGGATTTACCAGCGTTACGGGCGGCACCGCGCCGGGCTATGTGCCACGGTGATCCATTACCGCGCCAAGCGCGCCATCCGCGAGGTGGGCCGCGCCATGGGCCTGCCCGAGGATCTGCTGGCGGCAATCTCCTCGCAGATCTGGGGCGGCGGGCGGCGGCCCGATGCGGCGCGGCTTGCCGAGATCGGGCTTGACCCGCGCGACCGCCGCCTTGCCCTGACGCTCGATCTGGTGGACGAGATCATCGGCTTTCCGCGCCACCTGAGCCAGCATGTCGGCGGGTTTGTCATCGCCGCGGACCGGCTTGACGAGCTGGTGCCGATCGAGAACGCGGCGATGGAGGAGCGCACGGTGATCTGCTGGGACAAGGACGATATCGACACGCTCGGCATTCTCAAGGTCGATGTGCTGGCGCTGGGGATGCTGACCTGCATCCGCAAGGCGTTCGATCTGCTGGCCGAGTATCGCGGGCTACGCTACACGCTCGCCACCCTGCCGCCCGAGGACGGGCGCGTTTACGCGATGCTGGGGCGCGCCGACAGTCTGGGCGTGTTTCAGGTGGAAAGCCGCGCGCAGATGAATTTCCTGCCCCGGATGCGCCCGCGCACCTTCTATGATCTGGTGATTCAGGTGGCGATCATCCGGCCCGGCCCCATTCAGGGCGACATGGTCCACCCCTATATCCGCAGGCGGAATGGCGAGGAGGCGGTGAATTTCCCCTCGGACGCCTTGGGCCGCGTGCTGGGCAAGACGCTGGGCGTGCCGCTTTTCCAGGAACAGGCGATGCAGATCGCCATCATCGGCGCGGGGTTTTCCCCCGAAGAGGCCGACCGCCTGCGCCGGTCGCTCGCCACCTTCAAGAAACACGGAAATGTCAGCGAGTTTCGCACGCGGTTCCTGAAGGGGATGCGCGAGAACGGCTATGACATGGCGTTTGCCGAGCGGTGTTTCAGCCAGATCGAGGGGTTCGGCAGCTACGGCTTTCCCGAAAGCCACGCCGCGAGCTTTGCCCTGCTCGTTTACGCCAGCGCATGGATCAAGTGCCACCATCCGGCAATATTCGCCTGTGCGCTCCTGAATGCGCAGCCGATGGGGTTTTACGCGCCTGCACAGATCGTGCGCGATGCGCGCGAGCATGGCGTGACGGTGCGGCCCGTCTGCGTCAACGCGTCATGCTGGGACAACACGCTCGAGCCGGACGGGCGCGGCGGGCTGGCGCTGCGGCTGGGGTTTCGGCAGGTGCGGGGGCTGGCGCGCCCTGAGGCCGACTGGATCGCGGCGGCACGCGGCAACGGCTATCTTGGCCCCGAGGATCTGTGGCGGCGCGCGGCGCTTGCGCCCGCGCTCATCGCGCGGCTGGCCGAGGCCGATGCCTTTGCCGCCTGCGGGCTCACGCGGCGCGATGCGCTCTGGCAGGCGCGCGCGATCCGCAGCCCCGATCCGCTGCCGCTTTTCGCGCGCGACCTTGACGGCGAGGGGATCGACGAGCCTGCGGCAAACCTGCCCGCGATGAGCCTTGGCGACGAGATGATCGAGGATTACGCCGCGCTGCGCCTGTCGTTGCGTCCGCATCCGCTGGCGCTCTTGCGGCCCATCCTCACCCCGGCCTGAGGTCATGGACAATCGCGCGCGTTGCGGGAATACTCGCGCCAAGCTGCACCACACCGGGAGAGCCTTCATGCGCTGCGTCTTCATCAATATCCGCTGCAAGCCCGGCCAGTCCTATCGCGTGGCCGAGGCCATCGCGCTGCGCGAGATCCATTCCGAGCTTTATTCCACCTCCGGCCCCTTCGACCTGCTGATGAAGCTCTACGTGCCCGAAGACGCGGATATCGGCAAATATATCAACGACAACCTGCTCGATATCGAGGGCATCGAGCGGACCGAGACGACGCTGACCTTCAAGGCGTTCTGAGCGGGGCGGTATCAGGCTGTTGCCGTCGTTCAAGGCAAAGCCCCTTGCGCGGAATCGAGGCGCGCCTTGGCGCGCCGCCCCCCCCAGCACGGCGATTTCGCCGCCGCGCGCAGCGTCACCAGCCGCTCGCGCACCGTCTCGAACGGCTCAAGGCTCATCAGCCCGGCCACCGGCAGCGGCAATTCGGCCAGCACGCGGCCGCCCTCGACCACGACAAAGCCACCCTCTATCGCGGCCATCCGGTTCACCGGCACGGCCATATCGTCGTAATCCACGCCGACGCAGGCGATGTTGTGATGGTCGTGGCAGACGGTCGAGGCGATCGCGCAGCACCTTGTCGGCGGGCATGTCACCGCGCCCCTGTGCGATCCGCTCTTCCAGCCCTGCAATATCTGCCTCTCCGTCCATGCCGTCCGGCACTGTCGCGCGGGCGCGCGTCAGAGGCAACCCTGCGGGCCGGGGGTATGGGTGTTGGACACCTGACACAAAGGGCCTGATGCTGTTCGAGGGGAGGCTTCCGGCCTGCTGCCGCCGTTCAGCGCCTGGCCCCGGCGCGAAATCAAGGGCGAAGCGCACCGCCGCGCGCGGCACTTTATTCGACAGGCTCCGCTCGCACCGCCTCTGCCGTCATTCGGGCCGTTCGAGGCTGAAGACATCGCGGACCACCGCGTAATCCGTATAGCCCAGCCGCGACAGCGGGTTGAACCGGGTCACGTCAAAGCGGCCATCGACAAGGCAGGCATCATCCATATGCACGCCCGTGACCTCGCCGAAGACGACGAAATTGGCCTCGCCCGCAAGACGCAGGATCTGCGTCATGCGGCATTCGAGCGCGGCGGGGCTGGCGGCGACGCGGGCGCAATCTATGGTCTCGCAGGCGGCCTTTTCCAGCCCGGCATCGGCGAATTCATCCACCTCGCGGCCCCACGGCCCGGAGGTGCGGTTCATCGCATCGGTCAGCGCCGCGCTCACCACGTTGACGCAGAACACGCCGGTTTGCCGGATATTGGCGACGCTGTCCTTGGTGCCGTCGCGGTCGGGCTTGGTCGCGGTCGAGGCAAACATCACCTGCGGCGGCACATAGGCCACCGCGTTGAAAAACGAATAGGGCGCAAGATTGTCGCGGCCCTCGCTGTCGCGGGTGGAAATCCAGCCGATGGGGCGCGGCGTGACAATGGCGTTGAACGGGTTGTGCGGCAGGCCGTGGCCATCCTCGGGGCGATAGAACATCGGCATCTCCTTGGCGTGGTGATCGGGTTTGTGCCAGCGGTAACGCCGTGCTACGCGCCCTTCCAGTCAATTCTCGCGACGGGGCGGCGTGTCATGGTCAAGCTTGGGCCCGAGAGGCCGCAGGATCGGTGGGAGGTCGAGGCGCTTTACGACCTGTGCTTTGCGCCGGGGCGCGAGGCGCTGTCGTCCTACCGGTTGCGCGACGGGGTGGCCCCGGTGGCGGATCTCTGCCTTGTCGCGCGCGAGGACGGGATCGTGGCGGGCGCAATCCGCTATTGGCCGGTGCGGGTGGGCGGCGCGGCGGCGCTGCTTCTGGGGCCGGTCGCGGTCCATCCCACCCATCAGGGCGAGGGGCTTGGCGGCTGGCTCATCCGCGAGAGCCTGGAGCGCGCGCGCGCCCTTGGCTGGACGCGGGTCATGCTGGTGGGGGATGCGCCCTATTACGGGCGCTTCGGCTTTGCGCGGCTGGCGGGTGTCGAGATGCCGCCACCGACCAACCCGGCGCGGGTTCTGGGGCTGGAGCTTGTGCCCGGTGCCTGGGACGGGGTCGCGGGCGCGGTCACGCGGGCGGCTTGAAATTTCTGCCCGTCGGCGTCATCTCTTGACGGCAGTTTGGAGGCGGGCGGCATGGAACTTCTCGGACGGCCCATCGACGAGCCTGCGGTGAATGCGCGGCTCGATGCGCTGGTGGCGCGCAATGCGCGCGCCAGCGGCGGCGTGATGGAGGTGCTGAACCTCATCGGCACGCAGGCCGAGGGGCTGCTGGATCGCCTGCCGGCCGGGGCGCGCACGCGCATCGGCGCGGTGACCGAGCGCGCGCTCCATCACGCGGCAGAGGCGGCGCATGGCACGCGCGCCACGGTGCCCGATCTGCCGGCCTGGCGCGCGCGGCTCTTGACCACCGCGATGGGGGCGGCGGGCGGCATGGGCGGCCTGCCCACGGCGCTGGCGGAATTGCCGGTGACGGTGACGGTTCTGATGCGCGCCATTCAGGACGTGGCGGGCGATCACGGGTTCGACCCGTCCGAGCCGGGGGTGCGGTTTGATTCCATTACGGTGTTTGGCAGCGCGGGGCCATTGGCCCGCGATGACGGGGCCAATCTCGGCCTCATCGGCACGCGGGTGACGCTGACCGGTGCGGCGCTGAACGCGCTGATTGCGCGGGTGGCCCCGCGGCTTGCCACGGTGCTGGGACAAAAGCTTGCGGCGCAGACCGTGCCGGTTCTGGGGGCGGCGGCGGGGGCGGCCACCAACTATGCCTATACCCGCTATTATCAGGATATGGCCCATGTCCATTTCGGCCTGCGCCGCCTTGCCATCGAGGCGGATCGCGAGATGGACGAGATGGTGGCGGCGTTTCGCGCGCGGGCGGGCGATAATGAGAGGCGTCACCCTCGGGCCTGACCCGAGGGTGACGGATACCACCCTACTGCAAATCCGCAAACGCCACCCTGAGCCGCTCCACCGCCTCGGCCACCCGCGCGCGCGGGGTGGCCAGGTTGAAGCGCAGGAAGGTCTCGCCGCCGGTGCCGAATGTTGGCCCGTGATTGACGCAAATCCGCGCCTCGCGCTCCACCCTGCGGGTGAACTCGGCGCGGTCCATGCCGGTGCCCGCGAAATCCACCCAGGCCAGATATGTGGCCTCCAGCGGCATGGACCGCAGGCCGGGAATGGCGTTCACGCCAGCATCAAAGAGCGCGCGATTGCCGTCGAGATAGGCACAGAGCGCATCGACCCAGGCCGCGCCCTCGGGCGAATAGGCGGCCTCGGCCATCACGAGGCCGAAGGAATTGGGCGATATCCCGAGCGCCGCCATCCGCGCGGCAAAGCGCGCGTGCAGCCCCTCGTCATGGATGATGACATTGCCGGTATGCCCGCCCGCGATGTTGAAGGTCTTGGTGGTGGCGGTCATCATCACCAGCCGGTCCGCGATCCCGTCGATATGGGCCATCGGGATATGGCGCTGGCCGGGCATCAGCAGATCGTGGTGAATCTCGTCCGAGACAAGGATCAGATCGTGGCGGCGCGCGAATGCGGCCACGCCCTCCAACTCGGCGCGCGTCCAGACGCGCCCGCCGGGATTGTGCGGCGAACACAGGATCACCATGCGCTCGGTGCCGGTCATCAGCCTGTCACAGGCATCGAAATCCATCTCGTAGCGGCCCGCAGTGTTGACCAGCGGACATTCCCGCACTTCGCGCCCCGCCGCGCGAATGACACGGGCGAAGGCGTGATAGACGGGCGTGAAGATCACCACCGCATCGCCCGGCGCGGTAAACGCATCGACACAAAGCCCCGTGCCATTGACCAGCCCGTGGGTGGTGAAAATCGCGCCCGGCTCTACCTGCCAGCCATGCCGCTCGGCCATCCACCACTGAATCGCGGCGCGATAGCCAGTATCGTCGCCGTAATAGCCGTAAATCCCGTGATCGGTCATCGCGCGGAGCGCCCCTGTCACGCAGGCGGGCGGGCGGAAATCCATGTCGGCCACCCACATCGCGATCCCGTCCTCGGGCGAGATCCCGTATTTGGCCTCCATCATATCCCATTTGTCGGAATGGGTGCCGCGCCGGTCGATGATCTCGTCAAAGTTCATGGGGCTCTCCCTTGAGTGACGCAGCACAGGCTAGACGATTGCGCGCCGGGTGCAAGACCGTTGCGCCAGCCGCGCCGATCCCCTAAATCAAGCGCCATGAAACGCCCTATCCTCATCCACCCCGATCCGCGCCTCAAGAAGGTCTGCGCGCCGGTGACAGAGATCACCGACGAGTTGCGCACCTTGGCGCGCGACATGCTGGAAACGATGTATGACGCGCCGGGCATTGGCCTTGCCGCGCCGCAGGTGGGCGTGCTCACACGGCTTATCGTGCTCGATTGCGTCAAGGCCGAGGGCGAGGCCCCGCGCCCGCTGGTGATGATAAACCCCGAAGTGGTGGCGTCCTCGGACGAGACACGCGTCTACGAGGAGGGGTGCCTGTCGATCCCCGAGCAATTCGCCGAGGTGACGCGGCCTGCCGAGGTCGAACTGCGCTGGACCGACGCGGAGGGTGCCGAGCATCGCGAGGGGTTCGGCGGGCTTTGGGCGACCTGCGTTCAGCACGAGATCGACCATCTCAACGGCAAGCTCTTCATCGACTATCTGGGCGCGATGCGGCGGCAGATGATCACAAGGCGCATGGTCAAGCTCAAGCGCGAGCAGGCCCGCGCGTGAGGGCACATCTGCGCTGACCCGATGCGCGGCTGCTTCGGAGCTGAGTATTTCTGGCAAGATGAAAGGGGAACGATGCGCGTGATCTTCATGGGAACGCCGGGGTTTTCGGTGCCGGTGCTCGACGCGCTTGTGGCGGCCGGCCACAAGGTGACCGCCGTCTATTGCCAGCCGCCGCGCCCGGCGGGGCGGGGCAAGAAGGCACACCCCGGCCCGGTGCAGGCGCGCGCCGAGGCGCTTGGCCTGCCGGTGCGCCATCCGGCGAGCCTGAGGGGGGCAGAGGCGCAGGCGGAATTTGCCGCGCTCGGGGCCGATGTCGCAGTGGTGGTGGCCTATGGCCTCATCCTGCCGCAGGCGGTGCTCGATGCGCCGCGGTTTGGCTGTCTCAACATCCATGCCAGTCTCTTGCCGCGCTGGCGCGGGGCCGCGCCCATTCATCGCGCGATCATGGCGGGCGATGCGGAAACGGGCGTGTGCATCATGCAGATGGAGGCGGGGCTTGATACCGGGCCGGTGCTGCTGCGCGAGGCTGTGACAATTGGCGAAACCGAGACGACGGGGGAGTTGCACGACCGGCTGTCAGGCTTGGGCGCGCGGCTCATTGTCAAGGCGCTGGCGCGGCTGGATGAGCTGGAGCCGCAACCGCAGCCCGCGCAGGGCGTGAGCTATGCTGCCAAGATCGACAAGGCCGAAGCGCGGGTGGACTGGAGCCGCCCGGCGGAGGAGGTGGACCGGCAGATCCGGGGGCTGTCGCCCTTCCCCGGCGCGTGGTGCATGGCAGGGCCTGAGCGGGTCAAGCTGCTTGCCTCGCACGTGGCCGAAGGTCAGGGCGCACCGGGCGAGGTGCTTGACGATGTGGCGACGGTGGCCTGCGGGCGCGGCGCGGTGCAACTTTTGCGCTTGCAACGCGCGGGTCGCGCGGCGCAGGATACCGGCGAATTCCTGCGCGGCATGGCATGGCCGCGCGGCACCCTGTTGGAGTGACGCGATGTTCCTGCACCTTTTCGGCACGGTGGTGATCGCGGGGATCGTCGGCTATGTGAGCGAGAAAAGCGGCTTTACCCGCAACGGATACCTGCCCTCGATCATCATTTGCGTGGGCGGCGCGTTCCTGTTTTACTTCATCCGCATCATGTTCGGCATCCGTTTCGGCGCGCCGGGGGTGGATGCAATCCTGTCCTCGATTGGCGCGCTCATCATCGTGCCGACGCATTGGCGCAGGCGGAGGTAGCGGATGGGCGTGGTTTATCTCATCATCATCGGTGCGGCGGCGGGGTTTCTCGCCACCCGGCTGATGCGGATCGAGGCGGGGGTGGTGCAGACCGTGATGATCGGCATCGCAGGCGCGCTCATCGGCGGGGTGGTGATCCGGGCGTTGCTGATGGTGACGGGGCTTCTGGGCGGGCTGATTGGCGCGGTGCTGGGATCGCTGCTGCTGATCTGGCTCTACCAGATATACCTGGGGCGCAGGTAGGCGTTACCGGCGGGGAGGGCGCGCGCAGTCATGGCTTGCCGGGCTTGAACGGGGCCATGCCCGCGCGCGCCAACTCATCCGCGCGCTCGTTCTCGGGGTGGCCTGCATGGCCCTTGACCCATTGCCATGTCACTTGGTGACGCGCCTGCGCCTCATCGAGGCGCTGCCACAGCTCGACATTCTTCACCGGCTTTTTCGCGGCGGTTTTCCAGCCGTTGCGCTTCCATCCGTGCATCCAGCCGGTGATGCCGTTCTTCACATAGGCGCTGTCGGTGACGATGGTGATGGATGAGGGGCGCGCCAGAGCCTCAAGCGCGTGGATCGCGGCCAGAAGCTCCATCCGGTTGTTGGTGGTCAGGGCCTCGCCGCCCGATAATTCACGTTCCTTGAGGATCACGCCCCCCTCGATCGCGCGCATCAGCACGCCCCAGCCACCGGGGCCGGGATTGCCCGAACAGGCCCCGTCGGTATAGGCGAAAAGATCAGCCATAAGACAAAACCCCGACCGCAAGGCAGGCGATCACCACCGCGCTAAGCCCGAGCCGTAGCGGCATCCACCATCCGGGCACAAGGCCCCAGCGGGCGAATTGCCAGTCGATGGCCAACAGCCCGGCAAAGCCGAAGATGAGGCTCATCCCGGCAGAAACAGGCCCGCCGCCGGTCATGAAAAACGCCCAGAGCGCCGGGATCACCGAGAGCGCATAGCCAGTGGCGGCGAGGCGACCCTCCGCCTTGGTCGCAAACCCCCAGAGCACGCCCGACATGAACGACAGGATCACCGCGCCGTAAAACAGCATCACGTAAGGCCCGGCAAAGCGCGGGCCGATGGTCTGCGCGGTGAGGAGGCCGAGATCGGGCAGGATCACGGTCAGCGCCCCCCAGAGGAAGGGCAGAAGGCCGGCAAGGCCAAGGATCAGGGGCGCGCGGGGGATGGTGTGGGTCATATGCGCTAATTGGCTTTGCGCAGGGCGCTTGGCAAGGGCGAATGGGGCGCGGTCAGCCCCGGCGGCGTCTGCGGCGCCCGCCCTCCGCGCCCCCATCGCCGCCGGTGTTGAATCCGACCACCGGCAAGGTGACGATCTTGCGCAACTCGGGGAACGGATCGGTCTTGTGCGGGATCGCATTGGCGGCGACGAAATGTTCCTGGAATTTCGGCTCGATGGCGGTTTCCACCTTGGTGATCTCGCCCACCACGCGCTCGATCTCGCGGCGCGCGGCGACATTGCAAAGCGCGATACGCGCGCCGGTGCCAGCGGCATTGCCGACGCTCGTCACCCTGTCCAGCGGCACATCCGGGATCATCCCCAGCACCATCGCGTGCAGGGGCGAGATATGCGCGCCAAACGCGCCTGCCAGCACCACACGATCCACCTTGTCCACGCCGCGCTCGTCCATCAGCAGCCGCGCGCCCGCGTAAAGCGCGGATTTCGCAAGCTGGATGGCGCGGATATCGCCTTGTGTGACGGTGATGCGCGGGCCGCCTTCGGCGCTTCCATCGTGGATGAGATAGGCATGGGTGCGCCCCTCGGGGATCATGCGCGGCGTGCCGGTGGCTTCGGCTGACCCCATCAGCCCGCTCTCGTCCAGAAGCCCCGCCAGCCGCAACTCCGCCACCGCCTCGATGATGCCCGAGCCGCAGATGCCGGTGATGCCGCCCGCGCCCACCTCGTCGAAAAACCCCGGATCATCCGACCACTTGTCGCACCCGATGACGCGGAAACGCGGCTCCTTGGTCTCGGGGTCAATGCGGATCGCCTCGATGGCACCGGGTGCCGCGCGCTGCCCCGAGGAGATTTGCGCGCCCTCGAATGCCGGCCCGGTGGGCGAGGAACAGGCCAGAACGCGGGTCTTGTCACCCAGCAGGATTTCCGCATTGGTGCCGACATCGACGATCAGCGCCAGGTCCTCGGATTTGCCCGGCTCTTCCGAGAGCGCCACGGCGGCGCAATCCGCCCCCACATGGCCCGCGATGCAGGGCAGGATATAGACCTGCGCGCGCGGGTTGAGGGTGGCAAGGTCAAGCTCTTTCGCGCCAAGCGTGAGGCTCTGCGAGGTGGCGAGCGCAAAGGGGGCCTGCCCCAGTTCCACCGGGTCGATGCCCAGCAAAAGATGGTGCATCACCGGGTTGCAGACAAAAACCACCTCGACGATGAGGCCCGGCTCGATCCCCGCCTCGCGCGCGATCTCGCCTGCCAGCGTGTCGATGGCCTCACGCACGGCCGCCGTCATCTCGCGGTCGCCGCCGGGGTTCATCATGGCATAGCTCACCCGGCTCATCAGGTCTTCGCCAAAGCGGATTTGCGGGTTCATGATGCCCGCCGACGCCGTGACCTCGCCGGTCTCAAGATCCGTCAGATGCGCGGCGATGGTGGTCGATCCAAGGTCGATGGCGAGGCCATAAAGCCCGCCCTCGTGCAGGCCCGGCCAAATATCGAGCACGTGCGCCGCGTCCCCCGCATGGCCGCGATGCAGCGCCACGGTGACCTGGAATTTCCCCTTGCGCAGGACAGGTTGCAACTTCGAGAGCAAAGACAGATCGGCGCGGATGCCCTCGATCCCCCATTCGCGGCTCAACGCGCGGGCCAGCCGCTCGAGATCGCCCGACGGCTCGTGCATGTCCGGCTCGTCCACCTCGACGAAGTAAAGCCGCGTCGCCGGGTCCATCTCGATCACCCGCGCCGAGGCGGCCTTGCGCACCACCTGCTTGTGGACCTGTGACTCGGGCGGCACGTCGATCACCACATCGCCCATGATCCGCGCCTGACAGCCCAGACGGCGGCCCGGTTTCAGCCCGCGTTTCTCGTCATAGCGCGCCTCGACCGCGTTCCATTCCGACAGCGCATCGGCCTGCACCGTCACGCCATGCTTGGAAAATTCGCCATAGCCCGGCGTGATCTGGCATTTGGAACAGATGCCGCGCCCGCCGCAGACCGAATCGAGATCGACGCCTAATTGCCGCGCGGCGGTCAGAACCGGCGTGCCGATGGCAAAGCGGCCGCGCTTTCCAGAGGGCGTAAAGACAACGAGGGGATCGGTGGTCATGGGGGGCTTTTCCTTGCTGCGCTCCGGCGGAACATAAGCCATAGGCCCGCGCCCGACAGCCCGCAAGCGCCAGAAATCCGCCCAGGCGCGGCATGGCATGGCCCGGTCAGAGCCAGGGCAGGTGCGATCCGAAAAGCCAGATCGCCAGCGGCACCGGGGCTGTGGCGATCAGGATGGTGAGCACCGTGAGCGGTGCCCGGAACATCCCTGAGAGCCCCGAAACGAACGCGATGCCGCCGCCGCCGCCGATCACCGAATTGCCGGGAATGTTGATGAGGACGGCAAGGTTGATATAGCGGTATTTCACGATCCAGCCGCAGTATTTCCTGGGCAGAAGGGTCTGAACAAGGGCCACGCGCCCTCGGGGCGGCAGCGCCGCGAAGCGCTCCGCCATCCGCGCCGCGCCGGTCAAATGCAGGTCCAGAAGCACCCGGTGCAGCCAGCCAAGGGGCACGGTGCACCCCACCATATAGGCCAGCGTCAAGCCAGCCGTCGTGGCAAGCCAGACCAGCGGCGCGATATCCGCCCCGCCCGCCGCCAGCACCGAAAGCCCGATTTCGACCCCCGGCACAAAGGGAATGGCGATCAGCACGGCATAGATCACCAGCACCAGCGCCAGAAGGCCAGGCATGGCCCAGTCATAATCGTTCTGACGGATCCACACCTCTGCCCATGTGAACAGGAAATGCAGCGCGACAGCGAGCGCCGCGATGAACGCGAGCCGCCAAAGCGTGCGCAAAACCCCGAGCTTCAGCGGCGGGGGCTCGGGAAGGGTCGGTGGCGACACGGCTGTTTCATCCATGAGCCGAGTCTAGGCCCGGCCCGGCCCCTGCACAATGTGCGTCACGTCTCGTTCACGCCCTCTTGCAGCCATCGGAGGATCGCCTTCCGGTCGCCATCGAGCGCGGGCGCGGGCGGGCGCGTCCTCGGATCCTCCATCCCGCTCAGCTTGATCGGGTTGCCGGCCGCGACAAAGGCGGGCTGCCCGTCGGGCCCCAGCACATCCACCACCATGTTGCGCGCAAGGATCTGGCGATCATGCAGCACCTCGGCCACGGTCTGAATGGGGCCGGTGGGCACGCCTGCGGCCTCCAGCCGCTCAATCCAGTAGGATTTTGGCCGATCAAGCGTGATCGCCTCGATCAGCCGCTTGAGGGTGGCCGCGTTCTCGCAGCGCGCCGGGTTGGTGGCAAAGCGCGGGTCACGCGCAATCGGCAGGCCCAGAACATCGCAAAGCCGCGCGAAGATCGCATCATTGCCGGCGGCGATGACAAACAGGCCGTCTGCGGCCTGAAATGTCTCGAACGGCGTGATCGAGGGATGCCGCGCGCCCGTCGGACCCGGCGGCGTGCCGGTGGTGGTGGTGATCGCAATGGCATGTTCGAGAATCGCCAACTGGCCGTCGAGCATGGCCACATCCACCTTGCGCCCCTGCCCCGTCCTGTCGCGATCGAGCAGCGCCGCCAGCACGCCCTGCACCAGATACATCCCCGCCACGATATCGCCGATCGAGGCCCCGACGCGCACCGGCTCGCGGCCCGCTTCGCCGGTGATCGACATCACGCCGCCGCGCGCCTGCACCACCATGTCATAGGCCGGGCGCAGCGCATCCGGGCCGGTATGGCCAAAGCCGCTGACCGCCCCATAGATAAGGCGCGGGTGGCGGGCATGAAGCGCCTCCCAGCCATAGCCCAGCTTTTCCATCACGCCGGGGCGATAATTCTCCAGCACGATATCGGCGCGCGCCAGCAGCGCCTCGAATATCTCGCGGTCGTCTTCGGCCTTGAGGTCAAGCGCGATGGATTGCTTGCCGTGGTTGATCGCGGCGAAATAGGCGCTTGCCCCATCCTTGAATGGCGGAAAGTTTCGGGTATCGTCGCCGGTGCCGGGGCGCTCTACCTTGATCACATGCGCGCCAAGATCGCCGAGCGTCAGCGACGCGAACGGCCCGGCGAGTACATGGGTGAGATCGAGAACGGTGATGCCGTCAAGCGGTGCGGTCATGGGGCGATCCTTCTATCCTGTTGTCCAAGGGTATACTTACCGATTACGGATGACACGTCTCTGACAAGGATCAAACCGGGATCAGATGCCCCCC
>DISF01000090.1:15684-71072 GCA_002421985.1 Roseovarius sp. UBA6217
AGGCTTCAGCATTTTGGAAAAGAGGTTTTCGATCAGGCGTAAAGACAGCGGCCCCGCTTCACCCGCCGCTTTTTCAGAGAATTTTCTGCCTTCTGAAGGGGGCGTTTGGATGTTCCTGTGCTATCTGGCCTTAGATAACAATCCAATTTGGACCTATTGATCTGCCTGGATTTACGGCGAGATAGGCACCATGACCGAAGCGCCCGGAGACGCCCCGAGCGATCCCGGCCCATGCGCAATGGAGCCTCTTATGGACGGAAAAACTCTCGACAATGACATCTCCCGCGTGGTCGAGGCCGACCGCGCCCATGTCTGGCATCACCTGATTCAGCACGCGCCCTGGACAGGGGCCGACCCCAAGGCCGATCCGCGCATCATCATCGAGGGGCGCGGGATGCGCGTCTGGGACCAGAAGGGGCGCGAGCATCTCGACGGCGTCTCGGGCGGGGTCTGGACGGTCAACGTGGGTTACGGGCGCGAGCGCATCGCCAACGCGGTGCGCGATCAACTCATTCAACTGCCCTATTTCGCTGGCTCCGCCGGGTCGATCCCCGGCGCGCTCTTCTCCGAGAAACTGATTTCGAAAATGCCGGGGATGAGCCGGGTCTACTACACCAATTCCGGCTCGGAGGCGAATGAGAAGGCGTTCAAGATGGTCCGTCAGATCGCCCACAAGCGCCATGGCGGCCGCAAGCACAAGATCCTCTACCGCGACCGCGATTATCACGGCACCACCATTGCCTGCCTTTCGGCGGGGGGGCAGGACGAGCGCAATGCCCAATACGGCCCCTTCGCGCCCGGTTTCGTGCGCGTGCCGCATTGCCTTGAATACCGCGCGCAATGGGATCTGGAGGGCGAGGATTACGGCATCGCCGCGGCCAACGCCATCGAGGAGGTGATCCTGCGCGAAGGCCCCGATACCGTGGGCGCGCTGTGTCTGGAGCCGGTGACAGCGGGCGGCGGCGTCATTGTCCCGCCCGAAGGCTACTGGCCCCGTGTGCAGGAGATTTGCCGCAAATACGACATCCTTCTGCATATCGACGAGGTCGTGTGCGGCGTGGGCCGCACCGGCACATGGTTCGGCTATCAGCATTACGGGGTGGTGCCGGATTTCGTGACCATGGCCAAGGGCGTGGCGTCGGGCTACGCCGCCATCGCCTGCTGCGTGACCAACGAGCGGGTTTTTGATCTCTTCCGCGACGACGCGACCGACCCGATGACCTATTTCCGCGATATCTCGACCTTTGGCGGCTGCACCGCCGGACCCGCGGCGGCGCTGGAAAACATGGCGATCATCGAGGAAGAGGGGTTGCTGGAAAACACCACCGCCATGGGCGATTACATGCTCGACCAGTTGCGCAGCCTGCAAGACCGTCACGCGGTGATCGGCGATGTGCGCGGCAAGGGGCTGTTTCTGGGGGCAGAACTGGTGGCGGATCGCGCAACCAGGGAACCCGCGCCCGAAAGACAGGTGCAGGCCGTGGTCGCCGATTGCATGGCGCAGGGCGTCATCATCGGTGCCACCAACCGCTCGCTGCCCGGCTTCAACAACACGCTGTGCTATTCGCCCGCGCTGATCGCCACCCGCGACGATATCGACCAGATCGTCGCGGCCACCGATGCGGCGCTCACACGGGTCTTTGGCTGAACCCACCGCCACAACGCCCAAAGCCTGCGGGTCCGGGCGTTGCGGCCTCGGGGCTCAGCCTCCCGCGCGCCCCGTCAGCGCCGCGATGATCGCCTGCGCACTGTCGCTGTTCCAGTCGGCATCGCCCGTCAGACGCGCGATCTCGCGCCCCTGTGCATCGAGGATCATCGTCATCGGCAGGCCGAAAACGCCCATCTCGCGCGCCAGCGCGGATCGCGGATCGCGGTGCAGGGGCAGGTTGTCGGCACCGATCTCGTCCATGAATTTCTTCATGGCAGGCGGGGGGTTGCGCCCGGTGGCGATGGTCACGACGGCGAAATCCTCGCCACCCATCTCGCGTTCCAGCGCCGACAGGGTCGGCATCTCGGCGCGGCAGGGCGCGCACCATGTCGCCCAGAAATTCACCAGCACGACACGCCCCTGATAATCGCCCAGCCTGCCTGCGCCCCCCTCGCCGCGCTCGAATTCAACCTGCGGGGCGGGTGCGGGCGCGCTGTGGAACATGAGTTTCTTCATATCCCCTTCGCGCAGCGCCTCGGCCTGCGCCGAATCGGCAAGGGCGGGGTTTGCACCAAGCGCGAGGGCCATATAAAGGACAATGCCAAAGAGACGTTTCATAATTCCCTCCAAAGGGCCGCAGCAGATGACCGATACGACCTCGAACAAGATGTGGGGCGGCCGCTTTGCCGCCGGGCCGGACGCGATCATGGAGGCCATCAACGCCTCGATCTCGTTCGACAAGCGGCTGGCGGCGCAGGACATCGCCGGATCGCGCGCCCATGCCGCCATGCTGGCGGCCACGGGTATCATCAGTGATAGGGATGGTGAAGCAATCAGGGAAGGGCTGCTCACGGTCTTGTCAGAGATAGAGGCCGGAGATTTCACCTTTTCCACCGCGCTTGAAGATATCCACATGAATGTGGAGGCGCGCCTCAAGGAGATCGTGGGCGAGGCCGCCGGGCGGCTGCACACGGCGCGCTCGCGCAACGATCAGGTGGCGACCGATTTCCGGCTCTGGGTGCGCGATCAACTCGACGCGGTGGATGGCGCGCTGCTGGCGCTCATGCGCGCGCTTTTGGCGCAGGCCGAGGCGGGGGCGGATTGGGTCATGCCGGGGTTCACCCATTTGCAGACCGCGCAGCCGGTGACATGGGGCCATCACATGATGGCCTATGTCGAGATGTTCGCGCGCGATCTGGGCCGGGTGCGCGATGCGCGCGCGCGGATGAACGAATGCCCGCTGGGCGCGGCGGCACTGGCGGGAACGTCCTTTCCCATCGACCGCGAGATGGTGGCGCAGGCGCTGGGGTTTGACCGCCCCTGTGCCAATTCGCTCGATGCCGTCAGCGACCGGGATTTCGCGCTGGAATTTCTGGGCGCGGCCAGCATCTGCGCGATGCATCTGAGCCGCTTTGCCGAGGAATTGGTGATCTGGTCCTCGGCGCAGTTCCGCTTTGTGGCGCTGTCGGACCGGTTCTCGACCGGATCAAGCATCATGCCGCAGAAGAAGAACCCCGACGCTGCGGAATTGATCCGCGCCAAGGTGGGGCGCATCTTCGGGGCGAACGTGGCGCTGATGATGGTGATGAAGGGGCTTCCTCTCGCCTATTCCAAGGACATGCAGGAGGACAAGGAACAGGTCTTTGATGCCGCCGACAACCTGATGCTGGCGCTCGCGGCGATGGAGGGGATGGTGCGCGACATGCACGCGCAGAAGGACACTCTGGAGGCCGCCGCCGGGTCCGGCTTTTCGACCGCGACGGATCTGGCCGATTGGCTGGTGCGGGTGGCGGGGATGCCGTTCCGAGAGGCGCATCACGTCACGGGCAGCCTCGTGGCGCGGGCCGAAGCCAAGGGTGTTGACCTGCCCGATCTCAGCCTTTCGGAGATGCAGGCAGTGCATGGCGAAATTACAGATGCGGTCTATGATGTTCTTGGTGTGCGCAAGTCTGTGGCGTCACGGATGAGCTATGGCGGCACGGCACCTGCGCAGGTGCGCGCGCAGGTGGCCCGCTGGAAGGAGCGTTTGGGATGAGGCTTTTGGTGGTGATCGCGGCCCTTGCGCTGACAGGGTGCGGCGTGGAGGGAGATCCGGTGCGGCCCACGGTCAGCACCACGGTGAGCGCGGGATCGGGCGGGGTGCATACCAGCGTGGGCACGGGCGTGCGCGTCGGCGGCGTCAATGTCGGCGTGGGGGTCGGGCTGTGAGATGGGCATGGCTCGCGCTGGCGCTCTGGGGTGCGGTGCATCCGATGTCGTGGTTTCTCGCGTGGTTCGGCGAGAACGGCTATGACCTGATGGCGATGGTCGCGGCCTGGCATGTCAACGCGGCCACATCCGGGCTGGTCTGGGACCTGACGATTGCCGCCGTGACGCTGACGGTCTGGATCGTGGCGGAGGTGGTGCGGCACCGGCGCTGGCTGGGCCTCGTGGCGATCCCGGCGACGTTTGGCATCGGCGTAAGCTGCGGCCTGCCGCTCTACCTTTTCCTGCGGAGCCTGCGGCGCGCGTGAGGCTTTGAGTATTTATGGCAAGATGAAGCGGGGCTAGGGCTTGGATCATTTTCTTTATCGGGGCGGCGTGCTTTGTGCCGAGGATGTGCCGCTGACCGAGATCGCGGCAGAGGTGGGCACGCCGTTTTATTGCTATTCCACGGCCACGCTGGAGCGGCATTACCGTCTTTTTGACGAGGCGCTGGCGGGGATGGATCATCTCGTGTGCTATGCCATGAAGGCGGCGAGCAATCAGGCGATTTTGCGCACGCTGGCGGCGCTTGGCGCGGGGATGGATGTGGTTTCGGGCGGGGAATATGCGCGCGCGATCGCAGCGGGAGTGCCGGGTGACAGGATCGTGTTTTCCGGTGTCGGCAAGACGCGCGAGGAGATGCGCGTGGCGCTCATCGGCGGTATCCGGCAATTCAATGTCGAGAGCGAGCCGGAGCTTCGCGCGCTGAGCGAGGTGGCGGCAAGCCTTGGCCTGCGCGCGCCGATCACCATCCGCATCAACCCGGATGTGGATGCCAGGACCCATGCCAAGATCGCCACCGGCAAGAGCGAGAACAAGTTCGGCATTCCGATTGCGCGGGCGCGCGCGGTCTATGCCGAGGCCGCATCCCTGCCGGGGATCGAGGTGGTGGGAATCGACGTGCATATCGGCAGCCAGTTGACCGATCTCGAGCCGTTTCGCCTTGCCTATCGCAAGGTGGCGGACCTGACCGGGGTGCTGCGCGCCGACGGGCATGATATCCGGCGGCTCGACCTCGGCGGGGGCTTGGGGATTCCCTATACCCGCTCGAACGAGGCACCGCCGCTGCCCATGGACTATGGCGCGATGATCCGCGAGGAGCTGGGCCATCTGGGCTGCGAGATCGAGATCGAGCCGGGGCGGCTCATCGTCGGCAATGCCGGCGTGCTGGTAAGCGCGGTGATCTATGTGAAAGAGGGCGAGGGACGCGATTTCCTCATCCTCGACGCGGCGATGAACGATCTCATCCGCCCGGCCATGTATGATGCGCATCACGACATCGTGCCGGTGATCGAGCCTGCGCCGGGGGGTGAGCAGCGCCCCTATGACGTGGTCGGCCCGGTTTGCGAATCGGGCGATACATTTGCGCGCGGGCGGCAGATGCCAGCCGTCGCGGCGGGTGATCTGGTGGCGTTCCGCAGCGCCGGGGCCTATGGCGCGGTGATGTCGAGCGAATACAACACAAGGCCGCTTATCCCCGAGGTTCTGGTCAATGGGCGTGACTTTGCCGTGATCCGCGCGCGCCCGAGCTTTGACGAAATGATAAATCGCGATACCATCCCCGAATGGCTCTGACGCGGGTGACGCGCCGGGCCTTGAGAAGGAGCGGCGCGGCCCATGTCCCGACCCGATGATCCCCTGAGCACGGCGCTGGCGCGTTTGCGCCCGGCGGTTGCGCTCACCTGGGCGGGGCTGGTGGCCGAACGGGGCGCGCGCGCCTTCTGGCCGCTGCTGAGCCTGCTGGCGGTGGTGGCGGGCGCGGTGTTTCTGGGCCTGCACGAGAGCGTGCCGCCCGTGGCGCTGGCATGGGTGGGGGCCGGGCTGGCGCTGGCGGCGCTGGCGCTTGGCGGGTTTGGCCTGTGGCGGTTTCGCTGGCCGTCGCGGGCGCAGGCGCTGGCGCGGCTCGATGCCTCGCTGAGCGGGCGGCCGCTGGCCGCGCTTGGCGACAGGCTGGCCATTGGGGCGGGCGATGCCGCCTCGGTGGCGCTGTGGCGGGCGCATCAGGCGCGGATGGCGCGGCGCGCGGCGGGGGCGCGGCCGGTGTCGCCCGATCTGCGGCTGGCGCGGTTCGACCCTTACGGCCTGCGCCACGTGGCGCTTCTGGTGCTGGTGATCGGCCTTGTCTTCGGCTCTGTCTGGCGCGCGGGCACGGTGGTGCAGACGGCCCCCGGCGGCGGGTCGGCGCTTGCCTCCGGCCCCGCCTGGGAGGGCTGGATCGAGCCGCCGCGCCATACCGGATTGCCCAGCCTTTACCTTGCCGATCAGGATGGCGTGATCCGCGTGCCCATGGGCAGCGCGGTGACCCTGCGCTTTTACGGCGAGGAGGGGGCGCTGCGCCTGCACGAGACCGCGTCGGGGCGGGGAGCGGAGACGCAGACGCCTGCCGCCCCCGAGCACAGCTTTGACATCGCGCGCGACGGGGAGCTGCGCATCGACGGCCCCGGCGGGCGCGGCTGGCGGGTCGAGGCCATTGCCGATGCCGCGCCGCAGGTGGTGGTGCGCGACGGTGAGGCCAGGAGCAGTTTCGAGGGCCAGATGAGCCTGCCGTTCGAGGCACACGACGATTATGGCGTGACCGGCGGCGAGGCGGTGATCGTGCTCGACATGGCGCGGGTCACGCGCCGCCACGGCCTGAGCACAGAGCCGGAACCGCGCGAGGCCATCCGGCTCGATCTGCCGCTGCCGATGATGGGCGGGCGGGCCGAGTTCACCGAGACGCTTGTGGCCGACCTGTCGCAGCACCCTTGGGCGCATCTGCCAGTCACGCTGCGGATGACGGTGACGGATGCTGCGGGGCAAGAGGGCCTCTCGGCACCGGTGGAAATGACGCTCCCGGCGCGGCGTTTCTTTGATCCGCTGGCGGCGGCGGTGATCGAGCAGCGGCGCGACCTGCTGTGGAACCGCGCCAATGCGCCGCGCGTGGCGCAGGTGCTGCGCGCGATATCGTGGCAACCCGAGGAGGGGCTTTTCCGGTCCAGCGCCGCCTATCTGCGGCTGCGGGTGATCCTGCGCAGGCTCGAGGCGATGGTGGCCATGGGCGGGCTTGACGATGCCGGGCGCGACGAGATCGCGCAGGCGCTGTGGGATCTGGGTATCGTGCTCGAGGATGGCGATATTGGCGACGCGCTGGAGCGGATGCGCGCGGCGCAGGAGCGGCTCGCCGAGGCGATGAATAACGGCGCGAGCGAGGACGAGATCGCGCGCCTGATGCAGCAATTGCGCGACGCGACGCAGGACTATCTGCGCCAGAAGATGCAGCAGGCGCAGCGCGAGGCCCCCGATGGCGGCGATCAGCAGAGCGCCGGGAACATGATGCAGATGAACCAACAGGATCTGCAGGACATGATGGACCGCATCCAGGAATTGATGGAACAGGGCCGGTTCGCCGAGGCGCAGCAGGCGCTGGAGAAATTCCAGCGCATGATGGAGAACATGCAGGTCACCCAAGGTCAGGTCGGCGCGCAGGGGCAACAGGCGATGGAGGGCCTCTCGGAGACATTGCGCGAACAGCAGGGCCTGTCGGATCAGGCGTTCCGCGATCTTCAGGAACAGTTCAACCCAAACGCGCAGCGCGGCCAGTCGCAGGGCAACGAGGGCCGCTCGGGCGGTGACGGGCGCGGCCAGAGCCACGATGGCCAGCAGGGCCAGGGCGGCGGCGAGGGTGGCGCGCAACCGGGTGGCGAGGGCGCGCAGGGGCGCGATCAGGCCGGGGGCGGCGCGGACGGATCGCTGGCAGAGCGGCAAGAGGCGCTGCGCCGCCAGCTTGAACAGCAGCGTGGCAGGTTGCCGCAGCTTGGCGGCGAGGCCGGAGAGGCCGCGCGCGACGCGCTGGAACGCGCCGAACGGGCGATGGAAGGGGCCGGGGAGGCGCTGCGCAACGGTGATCTGGCCGGCGCGCTCGAGGATCAGGCCGATGCGATGGAGGCGCTGCGCGAGGGGATGCGGAGCATGGGCGAGGCGATGGCGCGCGACGCAAACCCCGGCAGCCCCGATGACGGGCGCGGCAACGCGGGCCGCGCGCAGGCCGATCCGCTGGGGCGTGAGGCCGGGCAAGGCGGTGTCGCGGGCACCGATGACAGCCTGTTGCAGGGCGAGGACGTGTATCGCCGCGCGCGCGACCTGCTCGACGAGATCCGCCGCCGCTCGGGCGAGAGCGGGCGCCCGGATATCGAACGCGATTACCTCGAACGCCTGCTGGATCGGTTCTGAACCGGGATCGCGCGTGCCCGCGCCACTCGGTGGCGGGCCGGTCTGCTGGATTGGCCTGTGGCGGGGTCGTGCGCGCCGTCCTGCGCGTCAGAAATCTATCGCGAGGCCCTTTTTCTCCCAATCGCCATAGCGCACCGGCTCCAGCCCCTCGCGCCGCCCGCCAAGCTCGGGGGGCAGATCGGGCGCTTTGGCGGCGGCGCGGCGCGCCTCGGCCTCGGCAAGGGCGCGTTGCGCGGCGGGGGGCAGGTCTTTCGGTGTGCTGTCTTCGGTGCTCATGCTCGGGCTTTCCCATCGGTGACGGGGTTGATATATCGCACCACCCGCCAAAGGCCAAGGAGTCCTCCATGCCCCCGCCCGCCCCCACTGCCCGCGCCGCCGCCGTGCACCTGCTCGATCAGGTGCTGGGCGAGGGGCGGCTCCTGTCCGAGGCGGTGGCGGCGGGGGGGCTGGCCGCGCTGTCGCCCGCCGATCGCGCGCGCGCACAACGGCTGGCGCTGGCCACGCTCCGGGGGCTGGAGCGCGCCGACCGGCTCATCGCGCGGCACACGCGCAAGGCCCCGCCACTGCCGGTGCGCAACGTGCTGCGGCTGGCGGTGACCGAGCTGGCGCAGGGCGGCGAGGCGCATGGCGTGGTAAGCGAGGCGGTGGAGATCACGGGCGCAAGCCCGCGCCACAACCGGCTCAAGGGGCTGGTCAACGCGGTGCTGCGCAAGCTCGCGGGCGAAGCCCCGCGCGCCTGGGGCGACCTGCGCGTGCCGCGCCTGCCCGACTGGCTGCGCGCGCCGCTGGTGGCGGCCTGGGGCAAAGGCGCGGTGGCGGCAATGGAGCGCGCGCATCTGGCGGGTGCGCCGCTTGATCTCACGGTGACGCAGGATGCCGCAGGCTGGGCCGCACGGCTGGGCGGCGAGGTGTTGCCGACCGGCTCGGTGCGGCTGCGCGAGGCGGGGCAGCTCACCGGCCTGCCGGGCTATGACGAAGGCGCGTGGTGGGTGCAGGATGCCAGCGCCGCGCTGGCGGCAAAGGTGCTGGCCCCGCAGCCGGGCGAGGCGGTGCTCGACATGTGCGCGGCCCCCGGCGGCAAGACGCTGCAACTCGCGGCAAGCGGCGCAGAGGTGACGGCGATCGACCTCTCCGGGCGGCGGATGGAGCGGCTGGCCGAGAACCTCGCGCGCACCGGGCTGCGCGCCACCTGCGTGGTGGGCGATGCAATGGTGCATGAGGGGCGCTATGATGCGGTGCTTCTGGATGCGCCCTGTTCGGCCACCGGCACGATCCGGCGGCACCCGGATTTGCCCCATGCCAAGGACGGGGCCGGGATCGACGGGCTGATCGACTTGCAGGCCGCGATGATCGACCATGCGCTGAGCGTGCTGGCACCGGACGGGCGGCTGGTCTTCTGCACCTGTTCGCTGCTGCCCGACGAGGGGGAATGCCAGGTCGAGGCGGCGCTGGCCCGGCATCCGGGTCTTCGCGCAGATCGCGCGGCGCTGGCCCTGCCGGGGGTGGAGCCTGCGTGGATCACCGAAGAGGGCGGCTTGCGCCTGCGCCCCGATTTCTGGCCCGAGCGGGGCGGCATGGACGGGTTCTACATCGCCTGCCTGCGGCGCGCGCGGTGATTTCTGCCCGTCCTCCTCGGGTCACGCCCGAGGAGGACGGCGCAGACCTTGCATTCCGCCGGTGACTTGGGCGCGCAGCCCCTTTATAGTGTCACCTTGAGCGCCGCAAGAAGCGTGCAGAGGCACATGTCGCATTCCGAACCCCTGTCCGCGCGTTGGGCGCGCCTGAGAAACTGGCTGGCCGCGCGGCGGGCCGGGCGCGGGGTCCACGTGACCGCCTTTGTCTCGCAGCCAGAGCCGCGCAGCATCGGCTATCTGGCGCGGGGGCGGCAGCTTTGTGCCGGGAATTTCGTCTTTGCCGGCCACCTCGTCGAGGCCCCCGACACGATGATCTGGGATATCGAGCCGCCCGATGCGGCCTTTGCCGCCGAGATGCACGGCTTTGGCTGGCTCGATGATCTGGCGGCGGCGGGGGATGCGGCAGCGCGGGCCAAGGCGCAGGCCTGGCTGATGGAATGGATCGCGCGCTACGGGCGCGGGCGGGGGCCGGGATGGGTGCCCGACCTTGCCGGGCGGCGGCTTATCCGCTGGATCAGCCATGCGTTTTTCCTGATGCGCACGCAGGAGGCAGAGGCGTCAGAGGTGTTCCTGCGCGCGCTCGCGGCGCAGGCGCGGTTCCTGTCGTGGCGCTGGCAGGCGGCAACGCCGGGGCTGGCGCGGATCGAGGCGCTGACCGGGCTTGTCTATGCCGGCGTGTCGCTGGAGGGGATGGCCCCGCTCGCCGACGCGGCACGCGACGCGCTGGCGCGCGACTGCGCGACCTCTATCGACGAGGAGGGCGGCATTCCGGGGCGCAACCCCGAGGCGCTGCTGGAGGTGTTCACCCTGCTGACATGGGCGGCGCTGGTGCTGAGCGAAAACGGACGGCAAGCGGCGGAGGCGCATTGGCGCGCGGTCGAGCGGATCGCGCCCTGCCTGAGGGCGCTGCGCCATGCCGATGGCGGGCTGGCACGGTTTCACGGCGGCGGGCGCGGCCTTGACGGGCGGCTTGACGCGGCGCTGGCGGCAAGCGGCGTCAAGGGGCAGGCACGCGGCGGGCGCGCGATGGGCTATGCCCGGTTGGCGCGCGGGCGCACGAGCGTGATCGTCGATGCAGCACCCCCCCCCACCGGCGCGGCCGCCGACGAGGCCCATGCCTCGACGCTCGCGTTCGAGCTGACATCGGGGCGGCGGCCGCTGATCGTGAATTGCGGATCGGGGGCGAGTTTCGGCCCCGAATGGCGGCGCGCCGGGCGCGCGACGCCGTCGCATTCGGCGCTGGTGCTGGCGGGCGGATCAAGCGCGCGGCTGAGCCGCGACAAGCGCCATCCCGGCAGGCTGGAAGAGGCCCCGCGCAACGTGCCGGTGCAATTGTCGCGCGCGCCCGACGGGCTGCGTTTCGAGGGCGGGCATGACGGCTATCTGCGCAGTCACGGGTTGATGCAGGTGCGCAGGCTCGACCTTGCGGGCGATGGCCGCGCACTTGCGGGCGAGGACATGCTTTTGGCGCTGGAAGACGACCACAAGGCCCGATTCGACCGCGCGCTCGATGCCACGCGGCTGCACGGCGTGCCCTATGACATCCGCTTTCACCTGCACCCAGATGTGGCGGCCTCGCTCGATATGGGGGGCACGGCGGTATCGCTGATGCTGCGCAGCGGCGAAATCTGGGTGTTTCGCAGTGATGGCGTTGCCGCTTTGGCCTTGAACCCGAGCGTCTATCTTGAAAAAACCCGTCTCAAGCCGCGTGCGACACGACAGATCGTTCTCTCGGGTCGCGCGACGGGCTATGCGACCCGTATCCGCTGGTCACTGGCCAAGGCGCAGGACACCCCCATCGGCATTCGCGATGTGGCGGTGGACGCGCCGGAACCGGAAGCCGAGGACTGACCCGTCGAACAGCCGTTCGATGCCCCATTGTGACAGGACCAAACCAGATGACCGATCTCGCGCCCGTGACCCGCGCCCTCATTTCCGTTTCCGACAAGACCGGACTTGTCGAGCTAGGCCGCGCGCTGGCCGAGCGGGGGGTGGAGATCCTCTCGACCGGCGGCACCGCGCACACCCTGCGCGAGGCGGGGCTGGCGGTGCGCGACGTGGCCGAGGTGACGGGCTTTCCCGAAATGATGGACGGGCGCGTCAAGACGCTGCACCCGATGGTGCATGGCGGGCTTCTGGCGCTGCGCGACAATCCCGCCCATGTGGCGGCGATGGAGGCGCACGGGATCGGGCCGATTGATCTGCTGGTGGTCAATCTCTACCCGTTCGAGGAAACGGTGGCCAGGGGCGGCGATTACGCGACCTGCGTGGAGAATATCGACATCGGCGGCCCGGCGATGATCCGGGCGGCGGCCAAGAATCACGGCTTCGTCACCGTGGTGGTGGATGTCGAGGATTACGAGGCCGTGATCGCCGACATGGATCAGCATGGCGGCGCGACCTGCCCGAAATTCCGCCGCAAGCTGGCGCAGCGCGCCTTTGCGCGCACGGCCGCCTATGATGCCGCCGTCAGCACCTGGATGGCCGAGGCGATCGGCGAGGAGGCACCGCGCCGCCGCGCCTTTGCCGGGACGCTTGCCCAAAGCCTGCGCTATGGCGAGAACCCGCACCAGCGGGCGGCCTTCTACGTGGACGGATCAAACCGCCCCGGCGTGGCCACGGCACGGCAGGTGCAGGGCAAGGAGCTGAGCTACAACAATATCAACGACACCGATGCCGCGTTCGAGTTGGTGAGCGAATTCGCCGCCGATGACGGCCCCGCCTGCGCCATCATCAAACACGCCAACCCCTGCGGCGTGGCGCGCGGCGCGACGCTGCTCGATGCCTACAAATCCGCCTTCGATTGCGACCGCACCAGCGCCTTTGGCGGAATCATCGCGCTCAACCAGCCGCTCGACGGGGCCACGGCAGAAGAAATCGCCGGGATTTTCACCGAAGTGGTGATCGCGCCCGGTGCGGATGACGCCGCAATGAGTATTTTTGCCAAGAAGAAGAACCTGCGGCTTCTCCTGACCGAGGGCCTTGCCGATCCGGCGGCAGCGGGGCGGATGATCCGGCAGGTCTCGGGCGGCTATCTGGTGCAGGACAAGGATACCGGGCGGATCGGCGCGGATGAGTTGCGCGTGGTGACCAAACGCGCGCCCTCGGAGGCGGAAATGGCCGATCTGCTGTTTGCCTGGACGGTCGCCAAACATGTGAAATCCAACGCCATCGTCTATGTCCGGGACGGGGCCACGGTGGGCGTGGGCGCGGGCCAGATGAGCCGCGTCGATAGCTGCCGCATCGCCGCGCGCAAGGCGGTTGACATGGCCGAGGCGCTGGGCCTGCCCGCGCCGCTCACCCAGGGCAGCGTGGTGGCGTCGGACGCGTTCTTTCCCTTTGCCGATGGCCTTCTGACGGCGGCAGAGGCCGGCGCCACGGCGGTGATCCATCCCGGCGGCTCGATGCGCGATGACGAGGTGATCGCCGCCGCCGACGAGGCGGGGCTGGCGATGGTGCTCACCGGTCAACGCCATTTCCGGCATTGAGGCAGGGCCGATGCGCACCGTCTTCTGGGTGGCCTTCTGGGTGTTCCTGCTCGATCAGGCCACGAAATACCTCGTGGTTCACATGCTTGATTTGCGCAGGCTGGGCGCGATTGATGTCTGGCCACCATTTCTCAACCTGCGGATGGCGTGGAACACCGGGATCAATTTCGGGATCCTCGCCGATCATGGCGCGCTCCTGCGCTGGGGGTTGATTGCCGTGGCGCTGGTGATCTCGGCGGCGGTGCTTTGGTGGGTCCATGCCGAGCGCGCCGGGCGGTGGCACCGGGTCGCGGCGGGGGTTCTTGTGGGCGGCGCGCTGGGCAACGTGATCGACCGGCTGATCTACGGGGCGGTGGCGGATTTTCTCAACATGTCGTGTTGCGGGATCAACAATCCCTTCGCCTTCAACGTCGCCGATGTGGCGATATTCGCAGGTGCCTTCGGCATGGTGTTGCTTCCGGGGGGCAAAAAGCCCTCGTGACCTTGGCAGGCGGATGCGATACACCGCCGCAAACCGCAAGGAGTGTGGCGATGTGGATGCCGCGGAAAACCATTCTGATGCTCATGGCCGCCGTGATCGTGGCCGGCTGTGGCGGCGGGCGCGACGGCACGGTGCAGTTGCGCGAAATAAGGCACAAGGGCAACGGGCCGGATGAATTCTCGATCATTCCCGGCAAGCCGCTGGAAATGCCCGAGAACGTGGCCGCCCTGCCCGAGCCTACGCCCGGTGGCCCCAACCGCACCGACCAGGACCCGATCACCGACGGCATCGCCGCGCTGGGGGGCAATGCGGGCGTGCGCCGCAGCGAGGCCCCGCTTGCGGCCCATGCCTCGCTTGTCAACCGCGCCGGGCGGTTCGGGCGCGATCCGGGGATTCGCCAGACGCTCGCCGCCGAGGATCTCGAAATCCGGCGGCAACATGGCCGGGTGAACGTGCTGCGGTTCCTGCCGACCGACGATTATCTTCAGGCCTACAAGCGCCAATGGCTCGACCCTTATGCCGAGGAACAGCGATTGCGGCGGCTCGGGGTGCGCACGCCCGCAGCCCCGCCATCGCCGGATCGCTGATCGCCGCTTGAAACGGGGCGCGGGGCGCGTATGTAAAAGGCGCAGTTTCCCTTTCGCGGAGCCTTGACATGCGAACCCTCCTCGCCGCGCTTCTTCTTGCGCTGCCCTTTGGCCCGGCGCAGGCCGAAACGGTGACAAGCTTCACCCTCTCCAATGGCATGGAGGTGGTGGTGATCGAGGATCACCGCGCCCCGGTGGTTACCCATATGGTGTGGTATCGCGCCGGATCCGCGGATGAGGCACCGGGCGTGTCCGGCGTGGCGCATTTCCTTGAACACCTGATGTTCAAGGGCACCGATACGCTCGCGCCGGGGGAATTCTCGGCCACGGTGGCGCGCAGCGGTGGCAGCGACAACGCCTTTACCAGCTATGACTATACCGCCTATTTCCAGCGCGTCGCCGCCGACCGGCTCGATCTGGTGATGGGGATGGAGGCCGACCGAATGGTCAACCTGCGCCTGCGCGACGAGGATATCGCCACCGAGCGCGACGTGATCCTGGAGGAGCGCAACCAGCGGGTGGAGAACAGCCCCTCGGCGCTCTTTCGCGAACAGTTGGGGGCGGCGCAATATCTCAACCATCCCTACGGCGTGCCGATCATCGGCTGGCGCCACGAGGTGGAGGCGCTCGACCGCGACGCGGCGCTGGCATTTTACCGGCAGTATTACGCCCCCAACAACGCCATCGCGGTGATCGCGGGCGATGTTACCCCCGAGGAGGTGCGCGCCCTGGCGGAGCGGCATTACGGCGCGATCCCCGCCAACCCCGACCTGCCCGCCCGCGCCCGCCCGCAAGAGCCGCCGCAGCTCGCCGAACGGCGGCTGAACTATCGCGATCCGCGCGTCTCGCAACCCTATGTAGCGCGTTCCTATCTTGCACCCGAGCGTGACAGCGGCGCGCAGACCGAGGCCGCGGCGCTGACACTTCTGGCGGCACTTCTGGGCAACGGGCAGACCTCGGTGCTCAACCAGGCGCTGCAATTCGATCAGCGCATCGCGGTGCAGGTGGGCGCGTGGTATTCCGGCCTTTCGCTCGATGACACCAGCCTTGATCTGGTGGTGGTCCCGGCACCGGGCGTGACGCTCGACGAAGCCGAGGCCGCGCTCGACGAGGTGCTGGCCGCGTTCCTCGAGACCGGCCCCGACCCCGAGCATCTTGACCGCATCAAGAGCAGGTTGCGCGCGCAGGATATCTATGACCGCGACGACGTTTCGGCGCTGGCGCAGCGGTATGGTCAGGCGCTGACGCAGGGGCTCACGGTGGCGGATGTGCAGGCCTGGCCCGACATCCTGCAACAGACCACCGCCGAGGATATCATGGCCGCCGCCCGCGCGGTTTTTGATCGCAGGAGATCGGTAACCGGCTATCTGATGGCCCCGGAGGTCACGCAATGATCCGTTTCGCGCTTGTTGTCCTGATCGCGCTCGCAGCGCTGCCCGCGCGCGCGGCGGTCGAGGTCAGGGAGGTCACAAGCCCCGGCGGCATCCATGCCTGGCTGGTCGAGGATCATTCCATCCCCTTCGTCGCGCTGGAACTGCGGTTTCGCGGCGGCACGGCCATTGACCCCGAGGGCAAGGAGGGCGCGATCAACCTGATGGCGGGCCTGCTGGAGGAGGGTGCCGGCGCGCGTGACGCGCAGGGCTTTGCGCGCGCCACCGAGGAACTGGCCGCGCGGTTCAGCTATGATGCGAGCGACGACGCGGTGAGCGTCTCGGCGCGGTTCCTGACCGAGAACCGGGCGGCGTCGGTCGATCTGTTGCGCGACAGCCTGATTGCCCCGCGATTTGACGCGGATGCCATCGAGCGGGTGCGCGCGCAGGTGCTCTCGGGGCTGCGCTCGGACGAGACCGACCCGCGCAGCATCGCCTCACGCGCGGCGGCGGAACTGATCTATGGCGATCACCCCTATGCGCGCCCCGGCAATGGCACCATCGAGAGCGTCACCGCCCTCACCCGCGAGGATATCCTGGCCGCCCATGGTGCCGCATTGGCGCGCGACCGGATTTATGTAAGCGCCGTGGGCGACATCACCGCCGATGATCTGGGCGCGCTGCTCGACCGGCTTTTGGGCGATCTGCCCGAGACCGGCGCGCCGCTGCCCGTCAGGGCCGATCCCGCCCTGCCCGGCGGCGTCAAGGTGGTGGAATTCGACACGCCGCAATCGGTGGCGATCTTCGTGCAGCCCGGCCCCGACCGGCACGATCCCGATTTCATGGCCGCCTATGTGCTCAACCACATCCTTGGTGGCGGCGGGTTCGAGAGCCGCCTGATGACCGAGCTGCGCGAGAAGCGCGGGCTGACCTACGGGGTCTATTCCTACCTCGCCGACAAGGATGCCGCCGAATTGTGGATGGGCTCGGTCGCTTCGGCCAACGGGCGCGTGGGCGAGGCCATCGCCGTGATTCGCGACGAATGGGCGCGGATGCGCGCCGAGGGGGTGAGCGCGGCGGAACTCGCCGACGCCAAGACCTATCTCACCGGTGCCTATCCGCTGCGATTCGAGGGCAATGCACAGATCGCCTCCATCGCAGTGGGGATGCAGATGGACGGGCTGAAGCCAGACTATATCGCAGAGCGCAACGCGATGGTCGAGGCGATCACGCTCGACGAGATAAACCGCGTGGCGCGCGAGTGGCTCGATCCCGAGCGGCTCACCTTCGTGGTGGTGGGCAAGCCCGAGGGTGTGGACAGCACGCTGAACTGACGATCAGAGGGAGGGGGGCGGTATGCCGCCCCCGGCCTTCGCGTGATCGCGCGGGATATCCCCGCGCCGATGTGATGCGGGTCAGGCGCTTTTGCGCGCGCGCGGCAGCGCAAACACGCGCGCGTGTTTCCCCTTCCGGCGCAGATCACGGTGATAGGGCAGCGCAGGCGCGGCCTCCTTGCTGTGCTCGACCACGGATTTCAACCAACGTGCCTTCATCTGTCCGATCCTCTTGCCTGCGCCGCACCGGCGGCATTGTTGCCTTATCCGCAACGATGCCCCCGGTTTACGGCCAAGTTTTGACGAAAAGGGTGAACATCCGGTCAATTTCAGGGCAATACCCGGCCACCAGCCCCGAAAGCCCGCTCACCGCGCGGGCAGATCGAACCCGGCCTCGCGCATGAGCCTGTCCGACGCGGTCTCGACCTCGTCTTCGAGTTGCTTCATGAACGCCGCCTTGCCCAGCCCCGGCGCGATCGGGGCCAGGAATTCCACCACCGCCAGCCCCGGCTTGCGATAGATACCCCGGCGCGGCCAGAACACGCCGACATTGGTCGCCGCCGGCACGCAGGTCTGGCCCAATTCCTCGTAGAGCACGCCTACGCCGATCTTGTAGGGCTTCTTGACCCCCGGCGCGACGCGGGTGCCCTGCGCAAAGATGATAAGCTGTCCGGGCGATTGCAGCCCGCGTGCCACATCCGCCACCATCTTCTTGATTGCCCGGCCACGCTTGCCCCGGTCAACCGGCACACAGCCGATGCGCAGCCCGTATTGGCCGACGATCGGCGCCCAAATCAACTCGCGCTTCATGATGAACTTGCCCGCCGGGACGGCGCTGAAGATGACGAGGATATCGAGAAAGCTCTGGTGCTTGGCGGCGATGAGCACCTCGCCCGTGGGCGGCGTGCCGCGCACCTCGGTGCGCAGGCCCACCATCCAGGCGGCGCTCCAGCGCACCCAGCGGCAATAGGCCATGCAGCCCGCGCGCGCGCCGCGCGGGCTCAGCAGCGCCCAGGGCAGGAACCCGATCCCGATCACCGGCAGCATCACATACATCTGCACGACAAAGATCAGCGAGCGCAGCCATTGAACCGCGTATCTCATGGCATTTCCTCCAGCCTGCGGCGTGCCGCCGCGCGGGTCGCACAATAGGCCACCAGCCCCGCCAGCGGCGGAATCAGGAGCGGCCAGAGCCAGTGCCACCCCTGAAACCCGAGACCGGTGAGAAACCCGCCCTCGATCCGCGCCGATGGCAGCGCGAGAATGGCAAGGCAGCCCAGAGCGGTGCCAACAGCCGCCCCGCCAAGACCCCGCGCGGTAAAGCGGCGCACAAAGGCGCGCGCGATATAGCCGTCCTGCGCCCCCACCAGCCGCAGCACGGTGATGACCTGCGCATTGGCCGCCAGCGCTGCCTGCGCCGCCAGCGTTATCATCGCCGCCGTCGCCGCCCCGATCAGCGCCAGCGACAGCCAGCCCAGAAGCCGCAACCGCGAGGCCGCGCGCACCAGCGGCTTGCGCCAGCGGGTGTGATCGTCGAGCACCGCGCCCGGCACCTCGGCGGCAAGCCGCAGCCGCAGCCCCTGCGCGTCAAACCCCTGCCCCGTCTCGGTCACCTCGATCAGGCGCGGAATCGGCAACTGATCGAGCGGCAGGCCAGGGCCGAACCACGGCTCCAGAAGCGCCGCCTGCTCGGCATCGTCAAGCGCGCGCGCGCGCGCCACGCCGGAGGTGGTCTCGAGCACCCGCAGCGCGGCGGCGGTCTGCGCTGCCATCTGCCCCTCGGGGGCCGAGATCCGCACCGTCGCGGTGCGCGCAAGCTCGTTGCCCCAGCGATCCGCCAGCCGCCCCGTGGCCAGCGACAGCGCCAATGCGAACACCGCCAGAAACGCCATCGCCGCGGCGGTAAAGAGCGTCAGCGTCGCGGTAAACCCGCTTGGCGGCACCACGCGGTCGGCCTGTGTGTCACCGGGCAGCAGATCGGAAAGAAAACCCGCCAGCGCCCTCACAGGTCTGCCCCCGCGAAGTGCAGTCGCCGCCCGGCGATGCGCAGAACGCGCGCCTGCACATGCGCCTTGGCCGCGCGGATGAGCGCAAGATCATGGGTGGCGATCAGGATCGTCTTGCCCATGCGGTTAAGCTCGATCAGCAGGCGCATCAGACGTTCGGACATCTCCCAGTCGATATTGCCGGTCGGCTCGTCGGCAAGCACCGCGTCGGGCGACATGATGACCGCCCGCGCCAGCGCGGCGCGCTGCCGCTCCCCCCCCGAAAGCTCGGGCGGGTGCGCCGCCGCCCGGTCTCGCAGCCCGACCCAGCCGATCAACTCGCGCAGGTTCGCCGTCTCGGCCAGCAGGTCGCGCCCCGACACCGCCAGCGGCAGGGCGATGTTCTCGGCCACGTCGAGATGGTCGAGAAACTGGCAATCCTGATGCACCACGCCGATGCGCCGCCGCACCATTGCGATATCATCGCGGCTCATCTCGCGCCGGTCCTGCCCGAAAAGCCGCACCTGCCCCGCAGTGGGCACAAGCGCGCCATAACACAGCTTGAGCAGCGTTGTCTTGCCCGATCCAGACGGCCCGGTAAGGAAATGGAACGATCCCGGCGCAAGCGCCAGCGACACGTCGCCAAGCAACTCTCCGCCGCCATAGGAATACCCCACGCCCTCAAGCTCGATCACCGCCTGCGCCCCTTGCTTCCGCACCCCCCTTCATGCCCCAGAGGCCACACATGTGCAATCGCCGCCCACCTGATTCGCTTTGCTCTTTTCGGGTCGCGGATTAACGCCTATGCTTGCGCGAGAGACGGCAGAGCCGGAAAACAGAGCCGGAAAACGGTGGCAAGGAACAGGCAGCGGGTGGAACGATGAGGCTGACATGTCCGAACTGCGGGGCGCAATACGAGGTGCCGGACGCGGTGATCCCCGAGACCGGGCGCGATGTGCAATGCTCCAATTGCGGCACGACCTGGTGGCAGCATCATCCCGATCACACCCCGCCAGAGCCGCCCGCGCCGCCCGAGGCAGAACCAGACCCGCAGCCAGAGCCTGAAGCCGATCCTGCCCCAAATCCCGCCCCCGCTCCCTCGGCGCAGCGGCGGCTTGATCCGTCGGTGGCCGACATCCTGCGCGAGGAGGCCGACCGCGAACGCGCCGCCCGCGCCGCCGAGGCCGATGGGCGGATCGAGACGCAACCCGATCTTGGCCTCGAAGAGCCTGAAGCCGATGATGCGCGGCGTGCGCGCGCGGCGCGTGAACGGATGCAGCGGTTGCGTAGACAGCCCGCCGAAGATGCCCGGACGGCGCAGCGCCACCGCGCAGACCATCAAGAGATTGCCGAGGACGAGGACGACATTGATCCGGGATCGCGGCGCAACCTCTTTCCCGATATCGAAGAGATCAATTCCTCGCTCGGTGCCTCTGGCGACGCGGCAGATTCGCTCCGCCCCTCTTTGTCGCATGACATGCCACAGCCGCGCCGCGATGGCGGTTTCCGCACCGGGTTCCGGCTTGCGGTGGTCACCTGCCTCATCGCGCTGGCGGTCTACCTGATGGCCCCCCGAATTGCCGCGCTGTGGCCTGCCGCCCAGGCCCCGCTCGCGCACTATGTGCAGACGGTGGATGAGGGGCGGGCGCGGCTGTCGGCGGCGGTTGCGGGGCTGTTGGGCCGACTGTAAACGTTGAATCCTTAAAGCAATTACAGAAAAAAAGTGATCGTTTTTCTGTTCGGAATTGAGATATTTGAAATCCTCTAGAGCATGTTGCGCAAAAGTGGGAACCGGTTTTGCGCAGAAAAACATGCGACCACAGAAGGTTAGAGTGGGTCGCGTGAATGCAAATGAACGCGACGCGCTCTAGAGCGTTTCGGTTTTTCGTTGAAACACCAGAACACTCTAAATGATTGAGTTGTCGCAATTTCGAACCGAAAAAGTCTATCAACTTTTTCTGAAATTGCTTTAGCCCGCCTGAATGCTCTCGAGATAGGCCATCAGCGCCGCCAGCGGACGCGGCGTCGGGGTCAGCACACCGTCGCCCACATCCACGGGCACCGTATCGCCCTTCAAAAGCAGGCCGAATTCCGGCATCTCCTGCCCCGGCAGGCCGGTGCGGTCATAGCCGTCGATCACCGAAAGCACATGCGCGCGCGGGAACGTGCCATTGCCGAGCCGCGTGAGATCGGCTGGCGGCGGCACCATTCCTGCGGCCCACGGCCCGTCGCCCTTGCCGCCGTCGCCATGACATTGCGCACAATTGGCGGCATATATCGCCGCGCCCTCGCGCGCATCGGGCATCGAGACGGCCTGCACGCAGGCCGCGACGCCGAGGGCGGCAATCAGGGTAACAACGGGATACTGCATCGCGGGCCTCATGCTCTTTTCCTCGCAAGCTACCAAGCGAGCGGCGCGCGCGCAATGATCCGCGTCACGCCATCTCGCCCGCAAGCGCGCGGTCGATGAGCGCCACGGTTTCCTCGACGCCATAGAGCGCGATGAACCCGCCGAAGCGCGGCCCCTGCGAGGCCCCGAGCAGCACCTCGTATAGCGCCGTGAACCAGTCGCGGAGCTGCTCGAACCTATCGCGCCCCGCATCATAGACAAGGCCCTGCAACGTCTCGTCGTCGCGCGGGCCCTGATGGGCGGCCAGCCGGTCGCGCAGGTCGGCCAGCGCCTCGCGCTCCAGATCCGACGGCGCGCGGTAGCGTTTGGCGGGGGCCACGAAATCCTCGTAATAGCGCAGCGCAAACCCCGCCGCCGCATCGAGATCGGGATGCGTCTCGGGGCTGGCCTCGGGGGCGTAGCGGCGGATGAAGCCCCAGAGCGCGGCCTTGTCATGGGCATGTGCCACAGAGGCGAGATTGAGAAGCATCGAGAAGGGCACCACCATCCGGCTCTCGGGCACATCGCCGCCGTGGATGTGATACACCGGGTTGTTCAGCCGCTGGCCCGCATCCTGGCCCGCATAGGCGCGCAATTGCTGATGGTATTCATCCACCGCGCGCGGGATCACGTCGAAATGCAGCCGTTTGGCGGTCTTGGGTTTTTGATACATGAAATAGCTGAGCGATTCCGTCGCGGCATAGCGCAGCCATTCGTCGATCGAGATGCCGTTACCCGAGGATTTGGAGATTTTCTGCCCGGTCTCATCAAGGAAAAGCTCGTAGGTGAAATGCTCAGGCGGGCGCGCGCCCAGCGCGCGGCAGATGCCGTCATAAATCGGCGTGTTCGTGGAATGGTCCTTGCCATACATCTCGAAATCGACGCCAAGCGCCGCCCAGCGCGCACCGAAATCGGGCTTCCATTGCAGCTTCACATGGCCCCCCGTCACGGGAAGCGTCCATTCGCGCCCCGTCTCGTCGTCAAAGGTGATCTCGCCCTTGGCGCCGTCCACATGCTTCATCGGCACATAGAGCACGCGGCCCGTCTCGGGGTGGATCGGCAGGAAGATCGAATAGGTCTGCCGCCGCTCCTCGCGCAGGGATTTCAGCATGATCGCCATGATCTCGTCATAGCGTTCGGCGGCGCGCAGCAGCACCTCGTCGAACTGCCCCGAGGCGTAGAATTCGGTGGCCGAGATGAATTCATAGTCAAAGCCGAACGTGTCGAGAAAGCGCCGCAGCATGGCGTTGTTATGCGCGCCAAAGCTGTCATGGGTGCCGAACGGGTCGGGCACGCTTGTCAGGGGCTTTTGCAGATGGTCGCGCAATGCGTCCTGATCGGGCACATTGCCCGGCACCTTGCGCATCCCGTCCAGATCGTCGGAAAAACAGATGAGCCGCGTCGGAATGTCGCTTATCACCTCGAAGGCGCGGCGGATCATCGTGGTGCGCAGCACCTCGCCGAACGTCCCGATATGCGGCAGGCCAGAGGGGCCATAGCCGGTCTCGAACAGCACATAACCCTTTTCGGGCGGGGCTTTCTCATAGCGTTTGAGCACCCGGCGCGCCTCTTCAAAGGGCCAGGCCTTGGATTGCATCGCGGCGTCGCGCAGATCGGACATTGCTCAAACTCCAGATTTTCCGTGCGGGGACAGGGCCGCACGGCTGCGCGCTACCTATTGCCGGGGGGCGGCACAGTCAATATTCTGCACCGCAACATGCCCCCGCCTGAAAGGCCGCAAATGTCAGATGAGATCTCCCACCCGCTCAGCCCGCAGGATTGCCTTGTCGCGGTGATGATCGCGGTTTCGGCCTCTGACGAGGTCATGCGCACCGCCGAGCTTGTCAAGATCGAGAGCCAGATCAACAACCTGCCGATTTTCGCCAGCTACGATCTCGACCGGCTGCGCGTGATGTCGCAGACGGTGTTCGATCTGTTCACGGTCGAGGACGGGCTTGACGCGCTCTTTGGCCTCATTCGCGACAACCTGCCCGAGATCCTCAACGAGACCGCCTACGCGCTTGCCTGCGACGTGGCCGCCGCCGATGGCACGCTCAACGACCGCGAATTGCGCCTGCTTGAGGAAATGCGCTACGAGTTGAACATCGACCGGCTGCACGCGGCGGCGATCGAGCGCGGGGCGCGCGCGCGCCACCTCACGATCTAGGCGCGCGGGCGCGATTGCCCCTCGCGCCCGCGCCGCATCCCGCCTATAAACGCAGCCGTAACAGCCCGGAGGGACGCCGCCATGACCGGAGAGCTTTCGCCCATCGACAAGGCCAAGTTCGTCGCCGCCAAACGCTCGGTCGATTTCATCGAGGACGGGATGCGCGTGGGGCTTGGCACCGGCTCTACCGCCGCGTGGATGGTGCGCTGTCTGGGGGAGCTGGTGCGCGAGGACGGGTTGCGCATCAAGGGCGTGCCCACCTCCACCCGCACAGCCGAGCTTGCCCGCGAGGTGGGGATCGAGGTCATCAGCCTCGACGAGGCGAAATGGCTCGACGTGACGATTGATGGCGCGGATGAATTCGACGCCAATCTCAACCTCATCAAGGGCGGCGGCGGGGCGCTGTTGCAGGAAAAGATTGTCGCCACCGCCTCCGACCAGATGATCGTGATCGCAGATATCGGCAAGGAGGTCGAACATCTCGGTGCCTTCCCGCTGCCGATCGAGGTGATCCCCTTCGGCTGGCAGACCACGAAATCGCTGGTCGAGGAATTGCTCATCAACATGGATGTGCTGGGCCGCGACGCGACGCTGCGCATGAATGGCGACCGGCCGTTCATCACCGACGAGGGCAATTACATCATCGACCTGCACCTTTCGCGCATCGGCCAGCCGCACCGGCTCTCGATGGCGCTCAACCAGATGCCGGGCGTGGTCGAGAACGGGCTGTTTCTCGATATCTGCGACGTGGTGATCCTCGGCTTCGGCGACGGACGCGTAGAGACGCGCGACATCAACGACGGCAGCGTCGCCAAGGACCGGATCGACTTTGTCGAAAGCGAGAACCTCTTCGCCGATCTCGACGACTGATTAGCGTCCGCTTGGCACGATCTCTCTCAAGGATTACATCGGCGCTATGGCAAGACACCACACACATGACGGCCCCGGCCCCTCGCAACGGCAGTTGCGCGTCGGCGAGCTTATCCGCCGCACCCTGTCGGAGGTGCTGATGCGGGGCGATATTCACGATCCCGAGTTGAACCGGCTCTCGATCACCGTGGGCGAGGTGCGGCTCTCGCCCGATCTCAAGATCGCCACGGCCTTTGTCATGCCCTTGGGCGGCGAGGGGCGCGGTGAGGCGATCGAGTTCCTTGCCCGCAACAAACCCGAATTGCGCCGCATCATCGGGCGCAAGGCGGGGCTGAAATTCACCCCCGACCTGCGCTTTCGCCTTGATGAGACCTTTGACCAGATGGACGAAACCCGGCGGCTTTTTGCCGAGGACAAGGTGCGGCGGGATGTGGAGGGGTAAAGGCCCCGGCCTGCGGCAAGCGGGCGTCATTGCCCGGCTTGGCCGGGCGATCTCGCGGGCCGGGCAGCACCGGTGGCCAGAGATGCTCCGGTCGAGCCGGAGCATGACGGGGACAGGGGGGCGAGGGCCGCGCGCGCTTGCCTGTGCTCTTCCCGCCGCGCTTGCTCTGCTCGCCGCCCTTCCCGCTGCCGCCGCCTGCCGTGCCATCACCTTTGAGGGCGCGGGCTATACGCTCTGCGAGGCCGACCCCGCCCGCGACGATATCCGCCTGTTCCTCAACGATCCCGACCGCGACACCCCGCTTGGCAGTTTCGCCAATGCCGACAGGCTTCTGGCGCGCGAGGGCAAGCGGCTTGGCTTCGCGATGAATGCCGGCATGTATCACGCCGATCGCCGCCCCGTCGGCCTTTATATCGAGAAGGGGCAAGAGGCGGCACCGCTTCTGACCGGGGCCAGCCCCGGCAATTTCGGGATGCTGCCCAATGGCGTGTTCTGCGTCTCCGAGACCCGCGCCGAGGTGATCGAATCGCGCCGCTTCGCGCGCACCGCCCCTGATTGCCGCTTTGCCACCCAATCCGGGCCGATGCTGGTGATCGACGGCGCGCTGCATCCGCGTTTCCTCAAGGACAGCGACAGCCTGCATATCCGCAACGGCGTGGGCACCTCGGCTGACGGGCGGCGCGTGTGGTTTCTCATCTCCGACGCGCCGGTGAATTTCCACCGCTTCGCGCGGGTTTTCCGCGACCATCTCGGCGCGGCACGGGCGCTCTATTTCGATGGCAAGGTGTCGCGGCTGCACGCGCCGGGGCTGGGGCGCTCGGATACCGTGCTTCTGCCGCTGGGGCCCATCGTCGGCGTGGTGGTTGACGCAGGCGCGCCGCTCGACTAGGCCCTGCGGCCTGACGAGGGCGCAATTTCAGGACCGCATATGGCACGCAAGGCAAAGGGCCGCGACATCTCGGGGTGGCTGGTGGTGGACAAGCCTGCGGGCCTCACCTCCACCGCCGTGGTGAACAAGGTGAAATGGGCGCTTGACGCAAAGAAGGCGGGCCATGCCGGCACGCTCGATCCCGAGGCCACGGGCGTGCTGGCCATCGCCCTTGGCGAGGCCACCAAGACGGTGCCGCATATCACCGACGCGCTCAAGGCGTATCGCTTTACCGTGCGGTTGGGGCAGGAAACCGATACCGACGATGCCGAGGGGCGGATAACAGAGACCAGCGACGCGCGCCCCGACGATGACGCGATCAAGGCCGCGCTCGGCGGCTTTCTGGGCGAGATCATGCAGGTGCCGCCGCGCTTTTCCGCCGTCAAGATCGACGGCGAGCGCGCCTACAAGCGCGCCCGCGATGGCGAGGATTTCGAGACCACGGCCCGCCCTCTCTGGATCGAGGAAATCGTGCTGGTGGACCGTCCCGACCGCGATACCGCCGTGATCGAGATGACCTGCGGCAAGGGCGGCTATGTGCGCGCCGTGGCCCGCGATCTGGGCCGCGCGCTGGGCTGTTTCGGCCATGTCCTGACGCTGCGGCGCCTGTGGTCCGGGCCGTTCGATGCCGAGGACGGCATCAGCATGGAGACCATCGAGGCGCTGGCGCGCACCCCCGAGCTCGATACCCATCTGCGCCCGCTCGAAGACGGGCTTGCCGATCTGCCCATGGTCTCCGCCACGCCCGAGGGCGCGGCGCGGCTGCGCAACGGCAATCCCGGCATGGTGATCGCCAGCGGGGTTGAGTATGGCGAGGAATGCTGGGCCGCCGAGGGGGGCCGCGCGGTGGCCATCGGCCGCTACAAGGCGGGCGAGCTGCACCCCTCGCGCGTGTTCACCCGATGACCGCGCCCGAGGACCGGCACGACCCCGGCGGCCGCGTGCGCCTGCGCCTGCCCGAGGGGGTGCAGGGCGGCGCGACATTCTCCGACTGTGGCCGCTATCGGCAGGCGCTCAGCCGCGACTGGACCGCGCCGGGAAAGGCCCCCCGCACGGTGCTTTTCGTGGGCATGAACCCCTCGGTTGCCGATGCCGCCGCCTCCGATCCCACCTGCCACCGCGAATTGGGCTTTGCCCGCGACTGGGGCTTTACCCGCTATCTCAAGGGCAATGTGCTCGACTGGCGGGCCACCGCGCCGCGCGATCTGCCGCATGATCCGGGCATGGCGTGCAGCCCCGCCAACATCCCCGCGCTGGTGGCGATGGCCCACGAGGCCGAAATGGTGGTCATGGCCTATGGCCGCCTGCACCCGCGCCACGCCGGCACCGTGCGCGACGCCGTCACCGCGCTCGCGGCGACGGGCCGCCCGCTGCGCTGCTTTGGCCTCAACAAGGACGGCTCGGCGAAACATCCGCTTTATCTGCGCCGCGATGCCGCGTTGATGGAGTTTCCGCTGCCGGGCTGATCCGGGACGGGTGTTCCCGGCCCCGCCCGCTATGACTTGAGCACGCGATCGGTGAGGTTGAGGCGGGCGGAGATGATCGGGCGCAGGGTCGCGGCAAGCGCGGGGTCGCGGTCCGTCATCTCCTGCAACTCGTCAAGCCGGTTGGTGGCGATGAGGCACAGCGCATCGAGACGCGCGCGGCCATCGGGGTGGCGCGGCAGGGCAGCGACCGGCTGGATCAGCTCCGGCTTTGGCTCGGGGGCGAGGGCGCGCAGCGTGGCGGCGTCAAGCTCCGTCTCGACAAAGGCATAAAGCCCCACCCCGTGGGCGGGCAGCGCATAGGTGCACAGCGCCACCTCGCGCACGCCCGGCGCGGCCATGAGCGCCGCGCGCAGGGCGGGGCCGTCGCGTTCAAGCCGGTCCTCGGTGCCCTCGCCATCCGACCAGTTCATGAGCCGCCGGGTGACGAAATTATAGGCACGCTTGCCGGTCACCATCCAGAGCCGCGCGGGCCATGCCTTGTGCGCCAGCATCCGGCGCTCGGAGGGCGTCAGCAGGCCGGGCGCATAGGCGCGTTTCTGCTTGAGCAGGTGGCGCAGATCCTCACGCGCCATCAGGCGAAAGAGCGACCCGCGCCGCCGGTGCAGCGAGGCAAGCTGAAAGTCGATGACGGCGGCGCGCCCATCATGCGTCATCAGCCAGTTCTGCGGCTTGGCGATGTCGTTATGGGTGACGCCGCGCCGCCGCATCTCGCGCAGCAGGCGGCGGGCATCGCGATACCATGCGGCATCCGCAGGCCGGGCAAGGTGCAGCGGCGTGCCGCGCGTCCAGCTTCGCAGCAGGCCGGTGCGGTCGGCGCGGATGAGGAGCGGGCAGCCCTCGATCCCGGCCACGGCACGCAGCGCGCGCGCCTCCTTGCGGGCGAGCACCCACGCGATGGGGCGCGCCCAGAGCGGCACCCCGTCCAGCTTGCGCAGCACCACGGGAAAATCCGGCACCCCGTCGAGACGGCCCGAGACCGTTTCGGAAAACACGTCGCGCTTGTGCACCGTCTCGGGCAGGAATCGCGCGGAAGACAGGTTTGGCGGCAGGCTCATGGCACGGGTGTAATCGGTTTCAAAGGCACGCGAAAGCCGGGGATTTCACAGCCGCGTCCAGCCTTCGGGGATGAGATCGGGATTGTGGAGTTTCGCCTTGCCGAACCAGTTCGCGGGTGCGATCACCCGGCGGGTGGGCGCGGGGTTGAGCCACGCCCCCCACCACGAAAAGGTGGAATTGGCGATCACATGATGGGCGCAGCGCGACATCAGGTGCAGATCGAACGCCCCGCGCGTCTCGTCGTTGAGATCGACCACCACCTTTTGCGTGCCCAGATCGAGCGCGTCGCGCGCCCATTCAGGATCGTTGGAAAAGACAAAGCAGGTCAGCGGCGTGCCCAGCTCATCGGCCAGCCGCGCGATGGCCCGGCGGTAATAATCCGGCGTGCAGGCGGCATAGCTGCCCGAGGCGAGGTAATCGCCGCGCCGCACATGGACCGAGACGGCGCAGGGCGCGGCGTCGATCCGCGCGGCCATATCGGCATTGGCCGGATCGAGCGGGGTGGTGAAGGCCAGATCGCTGCGCAATTGCCCGGCGATGGCGGCGAAATAGCGCGCAGACTGCCAGTAGCCGTGCAGATAGGTGCCATCGGGCAGGGCAAGGAACTCCGGCGCAAAGCCAAGGCCGCGCTCGCGGTAAAGGCGGGGGTTTCGGCCCATGAGCCGCCACAGCCCATAGCGCAGCATCCCGTCGGATTTGGCGGGCGGCAGGGGCGCGTCGGTCCGGTATCGCGCCTGTGCGAAATGACCCATGCCAAAGGCCCGCGCCCCGCCGAGAGAGCGGGTATCGAGCGCCAGATCGGTGCGCAGGTGATCGGCAAGCGCGCGCCCGGCGGCATATTGGAAAAGCTGGTTGCCAAGCCCCCCGAAAAGCCGCGCAACGATCATGCGAGGCCGCCTCCGGCCGGGGCCGCGCTCTGCCGCGAGGCCGCCGCCATCGCCCGGCGATAGCGCATCCGCGCCCATTCGCGGCCCAGCCGCTCCAGCGGGCCGCGCGCCCCGCCCTGGATGGTCGAACCGTCGAGCCGGTGGGCGATGTCGGTGATCCCCGAGGGGTGGATCGCGGCGGGGCGCAAACCGGTATGCCAATGGCTCTGGATAAAGGTATCCACGGGCCGGTCAAACACCTCTGACAGGTGCAAGAGCCGTTCTGCGGCGGCGCGGCTCAGCATCTGCGCGGTGGTGCGCAGCCCCGCCACCTGCGGCACCGAGAGCGTCGCGGCACCATTGGTATCGACCACGGTGGCGGGGCCGCGCGGCGGGCGGGTCTGGAACTGGATATAGCCCAGATCGGCAACGTGATCGCGCGCCAGCGCCAGCGCGGCGGGGAAAGGATCGGCGATGGCGGCATCGTCCTCGATGACGAGCGCGTGATCCAGATCGCGCCGCACGATCTCGGCCCAGATCTGGCGGTGGCTGAGGAAACAGCCGATCTCGCCGGTCTTGAGGCCAAACGGATAGGCCGGCGCAAAGAGCCGCGCGCCGACGCAGGCCGCAAGATCGCGCGACGACATCGCGCGGCCATCGACAGCGGCCCAGATCTCGCCCTCCATCCCGCAGCCATCAAGCAGGGCGCGCGCATTGTCGCGCCGCGCCGTGGCACGCACGAGATGCAGGATGAAGGCGTGCCCCGCCACCGGATCAGGCGCCGGGGGTCCAGCCCGAGACGGCCTTGACCTCGAGGAAATCCTCGATGCCCCATTTGCCGCCCTCGCGCCCGTGGCCCGATTGCTTCATCCCGCCAAAGGGCGCGCCCGCGCCGCGCGATTTGCCGTTCATCTCGACCATGCCCGAGCGCAAGGCCCGCGCAAGGCGATTGGCGCGCGCGGCGTCAGTGGTCTGGACATAGTTGGTCAGACCATAAGGCGTGTCATTGGCGATGCGCAGGCCCTCCTCCTCCGAGTCAAAGGCCATGATCGACAGCACCGGGCCAAAGATCTCCTCGCGCGCGATGGTCATGTCGGGGGTGACATCGGCAAAGACCGTGGGCCGCACGAAGAACCCGCGATTGAGCCCGTCGGGGCGGCCCAAGCCCCCCGCCACAAGCCGCGCGCCCTCGTCAATCCCGGTCTGGATCAGGCCCTGGATCTTGTTGAACTGCGCCTCGTTGACGACCGGGCCGATATGGTTGCCCTCCTCATGGGCAGGGCCGACCGTGATCGCGGCGGCGATCTCGGCGGCCTCTGCCACCGCGCTGTCATAGCGTGCGCGTTCCACCAGCATCCTTGTCGGCGCATTGCAGGACTGGCCGGTATTGTTCATGCAATGGAGCACGCCGCGCTTGACGGCCTTGTCATCGGCATCGGCAAAGATCAGGTTCGCGCCCTTGCCGCCCAGCTCAAGGCTGACGCGCTTGAGCGTGTCGGCGGCGGATTTGGAGATGAGTTTGCCCGCCCGCGAGGAGCCGGTGAAGCTGACCATATCGACGCCCTCATGCACCGAAAGCTGGCTGCCCACGCCCGCGCCATCGCCGTTGACGAGGTTGAACACGCCCTTGGGCAGGCCCGCCTCATGGATGATCTCGGCAAAGATCAGCGCATTGAGCGGCGATTCCTCGGACGGCTTGAGCACCATGGTGCAGCCCGCGATCAGCCCCGCGATCACCTTGAGCGTGATCTGGTTCATCGGCCAGTTCCACGGCGTGATCATCGCCACCACGCCCACCGGCTCGTGGATGATGCGATCATTCGGGGCGTGATCGCCAAGCGGCCCGTCGAATTCGAAGGCGCGCGCGGCGGTCAGGAAATTGGTGATATGCCACGTCCCCGAGGGCACCTGTTGCTGGCGGGCCATGGAGATGGGCGCGCCCATTTCCATGCTGATGGCCTGTGCCATATCCTCGGCGCGGGTCTCGTATATCTGGAGAATCTTCTCGACATGGGCGATGCGTTCCTCGGGCGGGGTGGCCATCCAGCCCGGAAAGGCCGCGCGCGCGGCGGCGACGGCGGCATCGGTATCGGCCTGCCCGCCAAGCGCGATCATGGCGCAGGGTTCTTCGGTAGAGGGGTTGATGACAGCGTGATCGCGCCCGTCGCGCGGCGCGACCCATGCCCCGTCGATATAGAACATCTTTTTCGCGATCATGGCTGCGCTCCGTGGATCTGGCTGCACTTTGTCAGGGGCGGGAACCGGCGACAAGCCCGGATCGACCACGACATCGGGGCGGTATCGCGCGCCGCGCGGGGCCTGAAGCGCGGGCTTTTGGTGGCTTTGGCTGGCCGTGCCCGTTTCCCGGCGCTCACCCGCCGCTCACCCCGGCCTCGGCGAAACTCGCCATGCCGGAATGGCAGGCAAGCGCCGCCTGCACCACGCCCACGCCCAGCACCGCCCCCGATCCCTCGCCAAGCCGCAGCCCGAGCGACAAAAGCGGCACCTTGCCCAGCCGCTCCAGCAGACGCGCGTGCCCCGGCTCGGCGCTGACATGGGCAGCGAGCGCGTGATCCAGCGCGCCGGGGGCCTCGACCTCCAGACAGGCGGCGGCCGCAGTGCAGATGAAGCCGTCGAGCAGCACCGGGATGCGCAAGATGCGCGCCCGCGCGATCGCCCCGGCCATCGCCGCCAGCTCGCGCCCGCCAAGGGCCGCCAACACCTCAAGGCCGCCGCGCGCCGGGTTGGCCGCCGCCGCGCGGCCCACCACCTGCGCCTTGTGCGCCAGTCCGGCATCGTCAAGCCCGGTGCCGCGCCCGGCCCAATCCGCCGCGCGACCGCCATAAAGCGCCAGCGCGATGGCGGCGGCGGGGGTGGTGTTGCCGATACCCATCTCGCCCGCCACGAAAAGATCGGCCTCTGGGGCGACCGCCTCCCAGCCCGCCGCCAGCGCGGCGACACATTCGGCCCCGGACATGGCCGGGCCGGTGGCGATATCGCCGGTGGGCCGGTCAAGATCGAGCGCGCACACATCGAGCCGCGCGCCGACCACCCCGGCCAACTGGTTCACCGCAGCCCCCCCGGCCTCGAAATTGGCAACCATCTGCGCCGTCACGGCTTCTGGGAAGGCCGAAACCCCCTGTGCCACCACCCCGTGATTGCCCGCAAAAACCACCACCTGCGGCGCGCGCACCCGCGCGCGCGCATCGCCGCGCCAGCCGCAATACCACGCTGCCACCTCCTCGAGCCGCCCGAGCGCGCCGGGCGGCTTGGTCAGCGTGGCGTCGCGCGCGCGCGCGGCGGCGACGGCGGCGGGGTCGGGGCCGGGCAGATCGCGCAGAAGCGCGGCAAATTCGGCAAGGTTGGCGAAAGGGGCGGGCATGACGGCCTCGTTGCAAGTGGACACGCCCTTGCTGTATCGCGAAAACGGCCCCGCCCCCACCCCGAAAAGGCCCCGACCATGCCCGAGACCGACCACGACACCGCGCTTCTTCACCGTTCCGACCTTGCGCTGGCGCTGGGCCTTCTGACACGGCTGCCGGTGCCCGTGCGCGACACCGCGCGCGGCGCAAGGGCGGCCTGGGCCTGGCCGCTGGCAGGGGCGGTGCTGGCCGGTCTGGCGGCGCTTGGCGGTGGCGCGGCGCTGGCGCTGGGCCTGCCTGCGCCGGTGGCCGGGCTGGTGGCGCTGGGGGCGCTGGTGATGCTGGGCGGCGGGCTGCACGAGGACGGGCTTGCCGATAGCGCCGACGGGCTTTGGGGCGGCTGGACGCAGGAAAGGCGGCTCGACATCATGCGCGACAGCCGCATCGGCAGCTATGGCGTGATCGCGCTGGTGCTGGGCCTCGGCCTGCGCGGGGTGGCGCTGGCGCTCATATTCGCGGGCGGCGCGCTGGCAGGGGCGGCGGCGCTGGTGATCGCGGCTATGGTGTCGCGCGCGGCGATGGCCGGGGTGATGGCGGCACTGCCGCACGCGCGCGCGGACGGGCTGGCGCGCGCGCAGGGCCGCCCGCCCCGCACTGCGGTGTTATTGGCAGCGGCTCTGGCGCTGGCGGTGGCGCTGGCCCTCGCCGGCGTCGCGGGTCTGATCGCGGCAGGGGCGGCAGCGCTTGGCGCACTGATCGTGGCGCGGCTGGCGCGGGCGCGGATCGGCGGGCAGACCGGCGATATCCTTGGCGCGGCACAGCAGGTGGCCGAGATCGCCGCGCTCTTGTGCCTGTTGCCGTGACCGGAACCGCACGACTCACGGCCTGGGCCGGTCGTCCCAGTCATCCGACAGGATACGCCGCGCGTCGCCCTCGGGGTCGTCATACTGGTTCGAGCGCACCGTGTAGATGAAAAACACCAGCCCCAGCCCGCCGAGGATGAGCGAGATCGGTATGAGATAGGCCAGCACGTTCATTCGCTCACCTCAATCGCAGCGCGTTGAGCGACACGGTAATCGAACTCACCGACATGGCCAAGGCCGCAATCAGCGGCGAGCACAGCCCCGCCACCGCCAGCGGCACGGCGACGATATTATAGACCGTCGCGATGCGGAAATTTTCGTGGATGCGGCGCGTGGCCGATTGCGCCGTCTCGCAGGCCGCGCCGATGGGCGAGAGATCATTGCCCAGAAGCACGATATCCGAGGCCACCCGGGCGGCATCGAGCGCCGAGGCGGGCGAGATCGAGACATGGGCGGCGGCCAGGGCGGCGGTATCGTTGAGCCCGTCGCCCACCATCAGCACATGCGCGCCCTCCTGCGCAAGAGCCGCCACGCGCGCGGCCTTGTCGGCGGGCAGCGCCTCGGCCAGCCACTCCCCGATCCCCAGCCGCGCGGCCAGCGCCTTGACGGCGGGCGTGGTGTCGCCCGACATCAGGATCACGCGCTTGCCCTGCCGGGTGAGGGCCGCCACCGCCTCCCCGGCACCGGGGCGCAGCGCGTCGGTGAAGGTGAAGGCCAGCGGCGCGGCCTCTCCGATTTTGAGAAAGGTGGCCGTCTCGGCGCGCGCTTCGGCCCCGACCCAGCTTGCCCGACCCAACCGCACCTCCTGCCCGGCAAAAACCCCCTTGGTGCCATAGCCCGGCACCTCGGTGATCTCGGACACCTCTGCCGCAGCAAACCCCGCGTCGCGCGCCGCCTTGGTGATCGCCTGCGCCAGCGGATGCGCCGAGGCCTGCGACAGTGCCAGCGCCAGTTCCAACGCGTCGCGCGGCAGCGCGTCGAGATTGGTCAGGCGCGGCGTGCCGGTGGTCAGCGTGCCGGTCTTGTCGAACACCACCGTATCCACCTGCGCCAGCCGCTCCAGCGCGGTTTCGTTCTTTATCAGCATCCCGCGCCGAAAAAGCCGCCCCGAGGCCGCCGTTGTCACCGCAGGCACCGCAAGACCAAGCGCGCAGGGGCAGGTGATGATGAGCACGGCGGCGGCGATGTTGATCGCGGTGCGCAGATCCCATGTCGCCAGATACCAGCCCAGAAATGCCAGCGCGGAAAGGATATGCACCCCCGGCGCATAGAGCTTGGCCGCGCGATCAGCGAGCGAGGTATAGCGCGAGCGCCCCGATTCCGCGATCGCCACCAGATCGGCCATGCGGTGCAACGAGGTCTCTGCCCCCACCGCCGTGGCGCGGATGGTGAGCGGGCCGGTAAGGTTCACCTCGCCCGCGCTCACCGCCTGCCCCACGCCCGCGAAAACCGGCAGCGTCTCGCCAGTCAGAAGCGAGCGGTCGAGCTCGGACGTGCCCGAAGCGATCACCCCATCCACGGGCATCCGGCCACCGGGGCGCACGAGGATCATGTCGCCCACGGCCAGATCGGCCACGCCCACCACCTCCTCGGCCCCGTCCCGCAGCCGCGTGGCGCGCGGCACTTCGAGCGCGGTCAACTCCTCCGCGGCGGAGCGGGCAATGGCGCGGGTGCGGTGATCGAGATAGCGCCCCGCCAGCAGGAAGAAGGTGAGCGCGATGGCGGCATCGAAATAGGCGTGCTCGCCCGAAAGCGAGGTTTCCCAAAGCGAGGTGACCACCGCAAGCAGAATGGCCAGCGTGATCGGCACATCCATGTTGAGCCGCCCATGCCGCAGCGCGGCCCAGGCGTTGCGAAAGAACGGCACGCCGGAAAAGGCGATGGCAGGCAGGGTGATCGCGGCGGATATCCAGTGGAACAGATCGCGCGTCGCGGCCTCGGCCCCCGACCAGACCGAAACCGACAAGAGCATGACATTCATGGAGGCAAACCCCGCCACCGCCAGCCGCATCAACAACTCGCGGCCCGCGCGGTCGGTCGCCGTGGCGCTCAGCGTGCCTGCGTCCAGCTCATGCGCCTCATATCCCGCCCGCTCGACCAGCGCGCGCATCTCCTCTGCCGTCACCTCCGGCGCGGCGTCGATGCTGGCGCGTTTGAGGGTGAGGTTGACGCGGGCCGATTTCACGCCGGGATGGGCGTTGAGCGCGCGCTCGACCTTGGAAATGCAGGCCGCGCAATGGATCGTGGGCAGCGACAGCGCGATCCGCGCATCGGGCAGCGCGCGCGCCGCCAGCGCCTCTGCTGCGGGTGCTGCGGAACAGGCGGGGCAGGCCGAAACGGGCGCGCGAAAGGCGGTGCTCATGGCCTATTCCTTGTGCAGCACGACCCGCTGCTGAAAGAGCGTGCCGTTGCTGTCCCAGGCCTTCATGCGGATGTTCCAGTTGCCATCGCCCAGATCGACCGGGGCGACATAGGCGGTGCCGTCAAAGCGGAATTTCGGGGTCTGGTCCTCTTGCACATGGGTGGCGCGGCCCACGGTCGCCTCGATCCGGGCCGCCTGCACCGGGTGGCCGTTGCCATCGGTGATGCCAAGGGTGAGCACGCCCCCGGCGTGATCGGCGCTGATGGTCCAGCCCAGCGCCTCCTGCGCGGCCTTGCGTTCGTTGAATTCCTGGCTGGCGACGTAGGAATTCTTGACCTCCAGCCCCGGAAAGGTGCTGACGGCGGAATAGGCCAGCAGCAGGTTGACCCCGATGATAAGGCCGAAGGCCGCGACAAATATCATCAGCACATGCCGCCCGGTGATCTTGCGCTCTGCCATCATTGCCCCCGTCCGTTGAATACCGTGTCCTTGTAAGCGCGCGTGCCGCTGCCGGTATCCTCGACCCAGATACGAATATCGGTGCGGTCGGCCTGCGCCGGGCCAGAGTCCTTGGGTGCAGTCACATAGACGCGTTGCAGCACCATCTCGTCGGCGGGCACCTCGACCGAGGCATAGGGTGTGCCCTCGAGCGTGATGAACAGCACCGGATCGCCCTTGACGCTGAACTTGAACCGCGTCGCCTCGTGTTTCATGTTGCGCAGCCGCACCTCGTAGATGTTGCGAATCTCGCCATCCGACAAGGTGACGTAGGTCGGGTTGCGCACCGGGGCCACCGTGAGATCAATATCGGAGCGGATGAACAGCGCAAAGACCAGCCCCACCCCCACCAGCGACCACAGCGCGGTATAAAGGATCGTGCGCGGGCGGAAAATATGTTTCCATATCGGTTTGGGCGGCTGACCCGCGCGCTCGCGCTCCTCGTCGGTAAAGGCCATATAGTCGATCAGGCCGCGCGGCTTGCCGATCTTTTCCATCACGTCATCGCAGGCGTCGATGCACAGCGCGCAGGTGATACATTCCAACTGTTGCCCGTCACGGATGTCGATGCCCATGGGGCAGACATTGACGCAGGCCATGCAATCGATGCAATCGCCCATCGGCGCGCCCGCCGCGACCTCCTCGGAATGCTTACGCGGCTCGCCCCGCCAGGCACGATAGCCGACGGTCAGCGTATCCTCGTCCATCATCGCCGCCTGAATGCGCGGCCAGGGGCAGGCATAGATGCAGATCTGTTCGCGCGCGAAGCCGCCGAAGAAGAAGGTGGTGCCGGTCAGCACAGCGATGGTGGTATAGGCAATTGGGTGGGCGTTGAGCGTGAAAAGATCGACCAGAAGCGTCGGCGCGTCGGTAAAGTAGAACACCCACGCGCCCCCCGTGGCCACCGCGATCAGCAACCAGGTGATCCATTTGGTGAGCCGAAGCCGCGCCTTGCGCAGATCCCATTTCTGCCGGTGCAGGCGCAGCCGCGCGTTGCGGTCGCCCTCGATCCAGCGTTCCACCAGGATGAAAAGATCGGTCCACACCGTCTGCGGGCAGGCATAACCGCACCAGACCCGGCCCAAGGCCGAGGTGAACAGAAACAGGCCCAGCCCCGCCATGACCAGCAACCCGGCCACGAAATAAAACTCATGCGGCCATATCTCGATCCAGAAGAAGAAGAACCGCCGTTCCGCGAGATCGAGCAACACCGCCTGATCGGGCAGGCTCGGCCCCCGGTCCCAGCGAATCCACGGGGTGATGTAGTAAATGCCGAGGGTGATCGCCATGATCGCCCATTTCAGGTTGCGAAATTGCCCCGAGACGCGTCGGGGAAAGATCGGCTCGCGCGCGGCATAAAGCGATTGCGGGGCGCTTGGCTGAGTCTCGGGCAAGGGGGCACTCCGATATCATATGTTTCAAGTTCGTCTTTTGGCAGGCGGGGCGGGCGGGGGCTTTGACCTGTGTCAATATGGGGAAAGATTGCACCTGTGCGAGCGTGTCGCGTTGACGCGGGCACTGGCGGCCGTGTCAGCCCCTTGCAAACGGCACCGGCCCCTCCTGGAAACGCGCGAACAGGACGGAAGGACCGGCACCTTACCCCGGACCGTATGGTCCGGGGTATCTTTTGAGGGGCTATTCGCCCCCGCCCAACTGGTGGACATAGACGGTGACGGCGCGGATCTCGGCCTCGCTCAGATCGGCCCCGCCCATCGGCGGCATGATCCCGAAGCGCGAATTGGTCACGGTTTCGCGGATCGTGTCGTAATCGCCGCCATAGAGCCAGATCGCATCGGCAAGGTTGGGAGCACCCTGATAGATATCGCCCTCGCCCGCGTCGCCGTGGCAGACGGCGCAGTTGTCGAGGTAGATTTGCTCGCCCGCCGCAGCGGCCTGCGCATCCTGTGGCGTGCCCGAAAGCGACATCACATAGTTCACGACCTGGTCGATCTCGGCGGGCTCCAGCATTTCGCCAAAGGCAGGCATCTGCGACCAGCGCGCATCCGGGTCAGTCTCGTTGCGGATCCCGTGCGTGATGGTGGTGTGGATTTCCTCCAGCGTGCCGCCCCAGAGCCAGTCATTGTCAAGAAGGTTGGGATAGCCCCCCGCCTTGACCCCTGCCGCGCCGGAACCGTGGCACTGCGCGCACCAGGTGCGGAACACGGCCCCGCCTGCGGACACGGCATAGGCGTTGAGCTCGGGATCGGCCGGGATTGCCTCAAGCTCGGCCGAGACCAGCCGGGCATTGATGTCGGCATTGGCCTCGCGTGCCGCCTCGATCTCGGCGGCGACATTGGCACGGGTGGACCAGCCCTTGTAGCCTGCCGTCGCCTGGTTGACGAGCGGCCAGGCAGGATAGGCGATCACATACCAGATCCCCCAGACGATGGTGGCGTAGAACACCCACACCCACCAGCGCGGCAGCGGGTTGTTGTATTCCTCGATCCCGTCCCAGGAATGGCCGGTGGTCTCGACCTCTTTGGTCTTTTGTTGCGGTTTCTTGGCCATGTCTTACGCCTCCTTGGCGTCGGCATCCCGCTTGGGGGCCGGTTTGTCTTCGTGCCGGAAGGGGATGTTTGCCGGGTTCTCATAGATCTTGCTTGCGCCGGGGCGGAACACCCAGATCACGATCCCCACGAAAAAGGCAAACAGCACCAGCAACATCCAGCTATCGGCGAACTGTCGCAGCAGCGAATAGGTTTCCATTGCGCGTCCTCCTCAGCGGCTCGGCACGGGCGTGAATGTCGAGAAATCGACCAGCGTGCCCAGCATCTGCAAATAGGCGATGAGCGCGTCGGCCTCGGAAATGCCCGGCTGCCCGTCGAAATTGCGCACCTGCGCCTTGGGATAGCGCGCAAGCAGCCCGTCGATATCGCCGTCGGGGTCGATCTGCGCGCGGAAATCGGCGCGCGCGGCCTCGATCATCTCGTCGGTATAGGGCACCCCCACCAAGCGGTGCGTCTTGAGCAGGTCGGCGACATGCTCGCCATCGATCAGACGGTTTTCGAGGAAGCCGTATTTCGGCATCACCGATTCCGGCACCACCGATTGCGGATCGCGCAGGTGCTGAATGTGCCATTCATCCGAATACCGCCCGCCGACACGGGCCAGATCCGGCCCCGTGCGCTTGGACCCCCACTGGAACGGATGATCGTATTTCGATTCTGCCGCCAGCGAATAGTGGCCATAGCGCTCCACCTCGTCGCGCATCGGGCGGATCATCTGGCTATGGCAGACGTAACAGCCCTCGCGGATGTAGATATCGCGCCCTGCCAGTTCCAGCGGCGAATAGGGGCGCATCCCCTCGACATCCTCGATGGTGTTCTCGAGCCAGAACAGCGGGGCGATCTGCACGATCCCCCCGACGGTGACCACGAGGAAGGCAAAGATCGCCAGAAGCGTGACGTTCTTTTCCAGGATCGCGTGTTTGTCCAGAATTGCCATCTCTCCGGCCCTCCTTATTCAGCCGGGACTGCGCTGTTCGTGGCCTCAACGGCCGGCGAACGCTTCACAGTCATCCAGAGGTTGTAGCACATGATAAGCGCGCCGGTGAGATACATGACCCCGCCCAGGCCCCGCACGACATACATCGGCAGTTTCGCGGCCACGGTATCGGCAAACGAATTCACGAGGAAACCGTTGGCATCCACTTCGCGCCACATCAGGCCCTCCATGATCCCCGTCACCCACATCGAGGCGGCGTAGAGAATGATCCCGATGGTCGCGAGCCAGAAATGCCAGGACACAAGACTGAGGCTATAGAGCCGCGCGCGGTTCCAGAGCTTCGGCACAAGGAAGTAGAGCGCGCCGAAGGTGATCATGCCGTTCCAGCCAAGCGCACCGGAATGCACATGCCCAATGGTCCAGTCCGTGTAATGCGACAGCGAGTTCACCGCGCGAATGGACATCATCGGCCCTTCAAAGGTGGACATGCCGTAGAACCCGACGGAGATCACCATCATCCGGATGATCGGATCGGTGCGCAGCTTGTCCCAGGCACCCGAGAGCGTCATCAACCCGTTGATCATGCCCCCCCAGGACGGCATCCACAGCACGATCGAGAACACCATGCCCAGCGTCGAGGCCCAGTCTGGCAACGCGGTATAGTGCAGATGGTGCGGACCGGCCCAGATATATATGAATATCAGCGCCCAGAAGTGGATGATCGACAGCTTGTAGCTGAACACCGGGCGTTCGGCCTGTTTCGGCACAAAGTAATACATCATGCCAAGGAACCCGGCGGTCAGGAAAAAGCCCACCGCGTTATGCCCGTACCACCACTGCGTCATCGCATCCTGCACGCCCGAGAAGACCTGCACCGACTTGGAGCCGAAGACCGAGACCGGGATGCTGAGATTGTTGACCACGTGCAGCATCGCCACGGTGATGATGAACGACAGGTAGAACCAGTTGGCCACGTAAATATGCGGCTCGCGGCGCTTGACGAGGGTGCCGAGGAAAACCGCCAGATAGGCCAGCCACACAACCGTCAACCACAGGTCCACATACCATTCCGGCTCGGCATATTCCTTGGACTGCGTCGCGCCGAGCAGGTAGCCCGTCGCCGCCAGAACGATGAAAAGCTGATAACCCCAGAACACGAACCACGCGAGATTGCCGCCCCAGAGCCGCGCCGCGCTCGTGCGCTGCACCACGTAGAACGAGGTGGCGATCAGCGCGTTGCCGCCAAAGGCGAAAATCACCGCACTTGTGTGCAGCGGACGCAACCGCCCGAAATTGGCATAGCCCTGCGCCCAGTCGAAATTGAGCTGCGGAAAGGCGAGCTGAAAGGCGATGAACGTGCCCGCGAGAAAGCCGACCACGCCCCAGAGACAGGTGGCGACCACGCCCGCGCGCACAACGCCGTCCAAGTATTCGCCGGACAGATCAACCCCTGCCTCCGGCTCATCGGTGTGCCGCAGCACCCACAGAAAAAGGCCGCCCGATACCAGCGCAATGGTCAGCGCATTCACCAGATAGGCCAGATCGCGCGCGTAATTGGCCGCGATCAGCGCGAAAAGCGTGATCACCCCAAGCGCAATCAGCTTGATGTAATTCGTCATGTTGCGTCCCTTCGTCCTCGTCCGTGTCCACGCGAGTCACCATAATCGGCGCACGCGCTTGACCTTGCACTTAATGCGAGGGTGGCGGTCAACAAACCTTGATCTGTGTCAAAACAGCACGCACCTTTGCTTGATCCGCGTCAATGCGCCCCGCCCCGACTGCGCCTAACGTGACCCTTATCGAAGCGACTTCAGGAAAGCGAAAAATGACCTATAACAGCTTATTCACGGTCCTGACCGACCCCGCGCTGGTCGACGAGACCCTCACCCATGCCACGGCCATGGCCGAGGCCAATGATGCCCATCTCGACGTGCTCTGCCTTGGCGTGGACCGAAGCCAGACCGGGTATTACTACGCCGGCGCAAGCGCCGTGGTGTTGCAGGAAACGATCACCCGCGCGCAGGACGAGGCCGAGGAAATCGACGGCCTTGCGCGCAAACGCCTTGCCGGGGCCACCATCCGCTGGGCCGCCGAAAAGGGCGTGGCGCAGATTGCCGATATCGGGCGGCACGTTGCCGCACGGGCGCGGTTTTCCGATCTGGTCATCTTGCCGCAGCCCTATGGCGAGGGGCGCGGGGCCGAGCTTGAGGCCGTGACAGAGGCGGCGCTTTTCGAGGGGCGCGCGTCGGTTCTCATCGCGCCTGTCGGGCATGTGCCCTCTGCTGCGCCCAAACGCATCCTGTTCGGCTGGAACGAAAGCGCCGAAGCGCTTGCCGCCGCGCGTGCCGCGCTGCCGCTCATGCGCGGGGCCGAGGTCGTGCATGTCGTGGTGATCGACCCGCCCACCCACGGGCCGAACCGCTCTGATCCCGGCGGGCTGGTGGCGCAGTATCTCGCGCGCCACGGCGTCAAGACCGAGATCGACGTGCTGTCGCGCTCGATGCCGCGGGTGTCTGATGTGCTGTTGCGGCATGTCACCGACATGGATGCCGACATGGTGGTGATGGGTGCCTACGGCCATTCGCGATTCCGCGAGGCGATCTTTGGCGGGGCCACGCGCTACATGCTGGAACAGGCCACTGTGCCGGTGTTCATGGCGCATTGACGGTTACCGTCGCGGCGACTCACCTTGTCGCTACAAATGGACAACGGTCGGGCGGAGTTACCCCGTGGGCAAAGCCAGCGATGAATTCTGCATTGTGGGTGCCGCCCGCCCGTAGCAAACTGCACTGATGTTCGAGCGTTTGAAGGCCAAGGGTTTCGATATCGCCATCCGCAATCACGCGGGGGCGATACTGTCGGTGGACTTCCCCCAAATTTCAGACGAACTCGAAGAAGCCCTGCTCGAGGTCGAGATTCCAGCCGAAGAACTCATAGGCTCCGGTGGTGGCGAGGCACCATCAACACAACGTCTGCGGCGAAGGCTATATGACGCAGGCTGGCCGAAACACAATTTCGACTTCAAGCTCATCGTTGACGGGCGAGAGACCGTTTCCAACAGTCACGAGATTGACCATGTAAGATGGTCGGAAACCGGCAATATCGCCCTCGAAATCGAGTGGAACAACAAGGATCCGTTCTTCGACCGCGATCTTGAGAATTTTCAGCGACTGCACGCGCAATCGGCGATCTCGGTCGGCGTGCTCATCACACGCGGTGCCAGCCTCCAGCAGGATATGTTCGACATCATCCGGCGCTGCATCGAAAAACATGGGTTCGTGGATGAGAGCGAGATGGTAGAGGCTTTCGGCATGAAGGATCGGACCAAGCGCCAAAGAGACGCAGTTCAGAAGTTACTGAACCGAAAGGTCCCGTTTCCGGTTGCTTTCTCAAAGCAGTTTGTGAATGACAAGTTCGGACAGGCCACGACCCATTGGCATAAACTGGAAGACCGTATTGATCGAGGCGTAGGCAACCCTTGTCCACTGCTGCTCATAGGACTGCCAGTATCTTCCGTTTTAGAGTAAGTTCATTCGGCTGCGGTTACGCTGGAATTGTAGGAATAGGTTTTCCACGTCGGCTTGTAGTCATCCTGCGCCTGATTTCCCCATACCGTCCAGCCTTGCCGCACACCACGTCCGAAAAGTTCCAGGAATGGCCCCCAAGAGCAGGCTTCTATGATGTCATATTGCTCATCCGGTTTACGGCTGTGCTCGCGCTTGCGCGTTTTCAACAGGTCACTCTCAGGTTCTTGAGCCTCGATAAAATTCACCTGCCGCCGGCCCGGTGCCAGCGTGCGCACATCCTTGCCACGCGTTCCGAACAGCAAGATTTCTGTCACGTTGCGAAAATAGAACCCGACACCGCGCCCGTCCGGTCCGCCATCCTTCCGGATTTTCTCCCAGACGATATTCGATTTGTATTCGAACCCCCAGGCTTGCAGAACCTGAAGCCCTTCCGGCAACAATGCATTCGGGACCCACAAGTAGCAATGCGCCCGATCCTCGAGATGGTCGGCAACGGGCAGCGCGCAAATTTCATCCAGCGTCATGGTCGGGTATCGCGCGAGGCGCTTGTGCTCGGGGGCGATCTTTCCTGTCCGGTTCTGGAAACGCCAAGGCGGATCCGCCATCACGGTCGCAAACCGATCGCCGTTCAGGAATGAACGCAGGTTCTCGTCCGCTTTCATGAAGGCGCTCCCTTTCCCGTGGCTCGTCAGTTGTAGAACAATATTTGGTAGCCGACAATCAATGATATCCCACAACTGCCAACAAACTGTTACTCGCATCCTCTAATGGCAGCGTGCCGGGGCTGTCGCGAGCACGTTCGGGACAGAGCCACACCGCAATTGGTATCTGGATCACGCGGGTTTGCCGTCAGAGATGTCCGATCATAGTTCAGGCATGGGGCGAAACGCCGCCTCCGCCCGATCCGTTAACCCACCTCGCCCGCGCAGCAATACCGACGCGATGCAGACAGGTGTTTTCGATTGTTAACCAGTGGGCTGGCCCCAATTCGGCGATGTCAGGCCGGCATCCCGCCATCGCTGTCATCGCCCGCCTCTTCCAGCAGGCGGCCCATGTCGGGGATGGTCACGCGGCGTTTGCCTTCGAGCGAGATCACCCCGTCCCTCTTGAGCGCCGAGACCTGACGGCTCACGGTTTCCAGCGTGAGGCCGAGATAATCGGCCATCGCCTCGCGCGTCAGCGGCAGGTCGAGCACCACCGGGCCGCGCATCCCCTGCATGTTGAGCGCGGCATCGCGCCGCGCGATGATCGCGATCAGCGACGCGATCTTTTCGCGCGCGGTCTTGCGCCCCAGCACCAGCATCCATTCGCGCGCGGCATCAAGCTCGTCGAGCGTCATCTCAAGCAGGCGCTGCGCGATATGCGGCGTGCGCATCATCATCTGCTCAAACGGCTTGCGGCGGAAACAGCACATCACCATGTCCGAGGTCGCCACCACGTTATAGGCGGCGCGCTCGCGCCCCGGACGGCCCACGAAATCGCTGGGCAGAAGCAGGCCCACCATCTGCGTGCGCCCGTCCTCCATCGTCTGCGTCAGCGTGGCAATCCCCGACACCACCGAAGCCACGAAATCCATCTGGTCGCCCGACCAGATCACCGTCTGCCCCGCCTCGAAATTGCGGTAATACTTTATCTGCTCGAGATGTTCGAGTTCCTCGCTCTCGCAGCGCGCGCAAACGGCGCGGTGGCGGATCGGACAATCGCCACAATCCACGGGCATGCAGTGCGCTATTTTCTCGCTGATTGCCAAATTTGCCACCCACGGATTGATCTGAGTCAAGGATTCCTCTTTTGCCGATTGTAGGCTGCGCTTCATGGATACGCAAACCGAACTCGCCCGCCTGGGTCTTTTTGATACCAGGGTTCCGCGCTACACAAGCTACCCGACCGCGCCGCATTTCGGGCGCGCGGTCGGGGCCGGGGATTTTACCGACTGGATCGCCGCGATCCCGGAAGGGTCCGAGATATCGCTCTACGTGCATGTGCCCTTCTGCCGAAGGCTGTGCTGGTTCTGCGCCTGCCGCACGCAGGGCACGCAATCGGACGCGCCGGTGATCGCCTATCTCGAGACCCTCAAGGCCGAGATCGCGATGCTGGGCCGCCTGCTGCCTGCGGGCGTGCGGCTCTCGCGGCTGCATTGGGGCGGCGGCACGCCGACGCTCTTGCAACCGGCGATGATGACGGAATTGGCCGGGGCGATTCGCGATATCGCCCCCTTTACCGAAGCCACCGAATTCTCGGTCGAGATCGACCCGGGCGAGATCGACGGGCCGCGCCTTGATGCACTTGCGGCGGCGGGGATGAACCGCGCCTCCATCGGGGTGCAGGATTTCGACGAGGACATCCAGAAAACCATCGGCCGCCTGCAAAGCTATGACATCACCCGCGACGCGGCAGAGGAAATCCGCGCGCGCGGCGTGGCCAGCCTCAACGCCGATATCCTTTACGGTCTGCCCCACCAGACCAAGGCGCGGATGACCGAGAGCGTGCAAAAGCTGCTTTCGCTCAATCCCGACCGGGTGGCGCTTTATGGCTATGCCCATGTGCCTTGGATGGCCAAGCGCCAGCAGATGATCCCCTCGGATGCGCTGCCCACCCCGCAGGAACGCCTCGCGCTGTTTGATACCGCGCGGCGGCTGTTTCTCTGGGATGGCTATGACGAGATCGGCATCGACCATTTCGCCACCCCCGGTGACGGCCTGAGCGTGGCGCAAAAGGCCGGTCGCCTGCGCCGCAATTTCCAGGGCTATACCGATGACACGTCGGAGGTGCTGATCGGGCTCGGGGCCTCGTCGATCTCGCGCTTTCCGCAAGGCTATGCGCAGAACGCACCGGCCACCGGCGCGCATACGGCGGCGATTCGCGACGGGCGGTTTTCCACCACCCGTGGCCATGTCTTCACCCAAGAGGATCGCCTGCGCGGCCGGATGATCGAGATGCTGATGTGCGATTTCCGCATCGACGCAGAGGCGATCACGCGCGATTTCGGCATCGCGCCCGAGGCGCTGCACGCGCTGCTATCCCAGACCGCGCGCGCCTTTGACGGCCATCTGCATCTTGACGAACGCGGGCTTTTCATCCCGCCTGCGGCGCGCCCGCTCACCCGCATGATCGCGCGCGATATCGACGCCTACGAGATGGACGAACAGGGCCACAGTTCGGCAATCTGAAACGAAATCGTTCGATCAGACAATAACGTGCTGCGCAAAAGAGATCCGTCATGATTGGTGGTCAGTATCTTTTCTTGTTTTGCACGGGTTGTGCCTCGACTCTGGCGGGAATTTTCCGGCAGAGTCCTCCGGGCGGTTTGCCGAGGGCTTGCCAGCGGCGCGACAAACAAGCCGAGAACGCGGGGGGATGATCTGACCGGAGGTCAGAAGGGCGCAGAGCAGCATCGGCACGGCCTGGGTCTTGATTCGCATTCGCGCGGCACGTTCTAGAGCGTGTCGCGTTCATTTGCATTCACGAGACCCACTCTAACCTTTTGTGGTTGCATGTTTTTCTGCGCAAAACCGGTTCCCACTTTTGCGCAACATGCTCTAGCTGTTGCGGCACCTGACAGATCTTGCCCAATGATGATCCGGCCTGCCGTGCGGTGCGGCAAGCGTGGTGACTGGCCTGAAGGGGACGTTCAAGGCAAAGCCCCCTTGCGCGGAATCAAGGCGTGCTTGCACGCCGCCGCGCAGCGCCCGACCGCCCGGACGGGCGGGCGCTTTTGCAACGTCTCACCCCGAACAATCGTTGAAGTATTTGGCACCATAAAGTAACGATCACAATCGTTGCAGCGCCCACCCGCGGTCGGGCACCGCACGGCTCATCTCTGAAACTGCCAACGTCCCCTTCAGGCCATGAGCGTTCCCCTGTGCCACATCGGGCACTTTGTGTCAGGTGGCGAACCCTACCTGTTGCGGCGCACAGAAGCTGCTCATTTCAGCCTGATACGAGCGCCCGCCGCCCCGCAGCACCGCCAAACAGACGCATGGCAACCAATATCCGCCATGCAGACAGTGCCAGCCGGACCTCCGGTGTTCCGGTCGCGGGCGGCAACCTTGCGTCAGCCGTCGCCGTGGCGCCTCGGATCGGCGGGGTAGACGCCGAGGATGGTCACGTCGGAGGTGAAGTAATCCAGCTCATCGAGCGCGCGCGCCACAGCCGGGTCGTCGGGGTGGCCCTCGATATCGGCATAGAACTGCGTCGCGGTGAACGAGCCGTTCACCATGTAGCTTTCCAGCTTGGTCATGTTGACACCATTGGTGGCAAAGCCACCCAGCGCCTTGTAGAGCGCTGCGGGGATGTTGCGCACCCGAAAGATGAATGTGGTCATCATCCCCTCGCCGCCGCGCGGGGTGAAATCCGGCTCGGCGGCCATCACCAGAAACCGCGTGGTGTTGGTGCCCTGATCCTCGATATGGCGCGCGATCACGTCGAGGCCGTAGATCTCGCCCGCAAGCTCGCTTGCCAGCGCGGCCATGGCGGGATCGCCCGCCTCGGCCACCTGCCGCGCCGATCCGGCGGTGTCGGCCCCGGTCACGCGGTGGATGCCGTGACGCTCCAGAAAGGCGCGGCACTGGCCCAGAAGCATGGTGTGGCTCATCGCGCTCTCGATCTCGTCTAGGCGCACACCGGGCAGCGCGAGCAGGTTGATATGCACCCGCACGAAGGCCTCGGCCACGATGTGCAGCCCCGACGAGGGCAGCAGGTGATGGATGTCGGCGACACGCCCGAATGTCGAATTCTCCACCGGGACCATCGCCAGCCGCGCCCGGCCCTCGCGCACCGCTGCTATGGTGTCCTCGAAGGTGCGGCAGGGCAGCACCTCCATCCCCGGATAGGTCTCGACGCAGGCCTGGTGCGAATAGGCCCCCGGCTCTCCCTGAAAGGCGATGCGGTCGGTCATCGTGAAACTCTGCCCCCTTCTGGCCCCGGTCGGGCGTTTGGTCGCGGAAACTATACCTTGCGAAGCGGTAGGGGAAGCGGATAGATACGCGCCCAAGCGACAGAGCGATGGGAAGCGAGCCAATGTTCGACACGATGACACTGACCAAGGCCACGGGTGCGCTATGCGGTTCCTTGCTGGTCTTTCTCCTTGGCGGATGGGCGGCAGAGTCCATTTACTCTATGGGCGGCGGCCACGGCGACGAACATGTGCAGGGCTATGTCATCGACACCGGCGCTGATGACGCGGGGGCCGCCCCGGTCGATGAAGGCCCCACCTTTGCCGAGCTTTTCGCCGCAGCCGACCTGGGCAATGGCGAGCGGGCATTCCGCAACTGCGCCGCCTGTCACGCGGTGGTCAAGGGCGAGAACAAGACGGGCCCCTATCTTTACGGGGTGGTCGGGCGTGCTGTTGGCACAGCCGAAGGCTTTACCGCCTATTCCGGTGCGCTGAGTGCGGTGGTCGATGTCTGGACGCCTGAGGAACTCAACGCTTTCCTTGAAAACCCCAGGGGCTATGCGCCCGGCACGTCGATGGCCTATGCGGGTATGCGCAAGGCGCAGGACCGCGCCGACCTGATCGCCTATCTGCAAAGCGTCGCGAACTGAGCCGCGACACGTGGAAACGGGGCCGCCGCCTGCACGGGTGGCGGCCCTTTGCATGTCTGCGCCCCTTCTGCGCTTGAACAAGCCGGGCGCGCCGCCTAGCTTTCCCTGCAAGGCGCGGGATAACGCGCGACATCCGACAGGAGGACGACATGAGCCACCCCCCGCACGCCGGATTCCCCCTCAGCCGCCGTTTCGCGCTCAAGGGCATGGGCGCGCTCTTGTCAGCAAGCGCGCTGCCGGGTCTTGGGGTCGGGCGGGCGCAGGCCGCGGAAGACGAGATCATCCGCGCGCATGGCTATTCCTTCTTCGGCGATCTGAAATATCCCGCCGATTATCCGCATTTCGACTATGTGAATCCCGATGCGCCCAAGGGCGGCGAAATCTCGCTCCATGCGCCCGGCACATTCGATTCGATGAACCCCTATTCGCGCAAGGGCCGCGCCGGGCGGCTGTCGTGGATGGTCTATGAGAGCCTCTTGGGCGGGTCGGAGGCCACCGGCGAGCCGTTGCCGGCGGATCGCTACAACGAAGGATACGGCCTTCTGGCCGAGAGCCTTGAATACAATCGCGGCAAGACATGGGTGATCTTTCACATGCGCCCCGAGGCACGCTTTGCCGATGGCACGCCGGTGACGGCGCAGGACGTCGTGTTTTCGCATAACCTGTTTCTCGATCAGGGGCTGCGATCCTATGCCGAGGCGGTCCGGCGGCGGGTGATCGGGGCCGAGGCGCTGGACGATCACACCGTGAGGTTCGAATTCGCGGAGGGCATCTCGCGCCGGTCGCTCATAGATCAGGTGGGCGGCACGCCGGTTTTTCCGCGCGCATGGTATGAGGCGACGGGTGCGCGGCTCGATGAGCCAAGGCTGGAGGCGGCGCCGGGCTCTGGCCCCTATCAGGTTGCCAGCTATGATGTGAACCGCAATATCGTCTACGCGCGCAACCCCGATTATTGGGGCTGGCACCTGCCGATCAATGTGGGGCGGCACAATTTCGATACGATCCGCATCGAGTATTTCGCCGATGACAACGCGGCATTCGAGGCGTTCAAGGCAGGCATCTACACCTTCCGCCCCGAGGGCAATTCCAAGACCTGGGCCACGGGCTATGATTTCCCGGCGGTGAAGAGGGGCTATGTGGTCAAGGCGGAATTGCCCGACGGATTGCCACCGACGCCGTCGGGCTTCGTGTTCAACCTGGGCCGCGAGGTGCTCAAGGACAAGCGGGTGCGGCAGGCGATCGCGCTAGGTTTCAATTTCGAATGGACCAACCAGTCGCTGCAATACGGCCTGTTCCGGCAGCGCCATTCCTTCGTTCAGGACACGGCCTTGCAGGCCGAGGGGCTGCCCGAGGGCGACGAACTGGCGCTCTTGCAATCGCTGGGCGATCTGGTGCCGCAAGAGATGCTGACCGAGCCTGCGGTGATGGCGCATAGCTCTGATCCCGACCGGCTCAACGACCGCCGCAACCTGCGCCGCGCGATGAAGCTGCTGGATGAGGCAGGCTGGCCGGTTGGCGAGGGTGGCAAGCGGCGCAATGCCAAGGGCGACCTGCTGAGCATCGAGATTCCGCTTTCGGCGTCTGGCTCTGCCACCATGTCGGCGGTGGTCGAAAGCTTTGTGAGCAACCTGCAACTCATGGGAATCGATGCAAAATTCGACAAGATCGACGCCGCGCAATACACCGCCCGCGAGCGCGACCGCGATTACGATATCATCTTTGACAGCTACGTGGCCTTCCTTGAGGCAGGCACCGGGCTGCATCAGCGCTATGGCAGTCAGGAAGCCGCGTTCAGCCTGTTCAACCCGGCGGGGCTGGCAAGCCCGCTGGTCGATACGCTGATCGACCGCGCGCTCGAATCGACGACGCTTGAGGCGCAGAACGTCGCGCTGATGGCGCTCGACCGGGCCTTGCGGCACGAGTTTTTCATGATCCCGACATGGTATCTGGACAAAAGCTGGGTCGCCTATTGGGATCAATACGCCCATCCCGATCCGCTGCCGCCCTATGCCACCGGGGTGCTCGATTTCTGGTGGTATGACGCCGAGAAGGCCGCCGCGCTGCGGGCCGCAGGTGCCTTGTGATCCGGGGGCGCGCCTGAGATGGGAGCCTATATCCTGCGGCGGCTGTTGCTGATCGTCCCGACGCTGTTCGGGATCATGGTGATCAACTTCGCGCTGGTGCAATTCGTGCCCGGCGGCCCCGTCGAGCAGATGATCGCGCAGATGCAGGGGCAGGGCAATGTGTTTGAGAGCTTTGCCGGCTCTGGCTCGGATACCGGGCAGGACCTGATCGGCGCGGCGGGCGGCAATGACCGCTATCTCGGTGCGCGCGGCCTGCCGCCCGAACTCATCAAGGAGCTGGAGGAACAATTCGGGCTGGACAAGCCGCCGCTGGAGCGGTTCATCGGCATGATGTGGAATTACATGCGCCTCGATTTCGGCGAGAGCTATTTCCGCAAGATCGAGGTGCTCGATCTGGTGCTGGAAAAGATGCCCGTCTCGATCACGCTGGGGCTTTGGTCCACGCTCATCGCCTATATCGTGTCGATCCCGCTGGGTGTGGCCAAGGCGGTGCGCGATGGCACGCGGTTCGACACATGGACATCCGCGCTTATCATCGTGGCCTATGCGATCCCGGCGTTTCTGTTCGCGATCATGCTTCTGGTTCTGTTCGCGGGGGGCAGTTATTTCCAGATCTTCCCGCTGCGCGGCCTCACCTCGGACAATTTCAGCGAGCTGAGCCTCTGGGGCAAGATCGTGGATTATGCCTGGCACATCACCCTGCCGGTGATCGCCTCCACGATCTCGGCCTTTGCCACGCTGACGCTGCTCACGAAGAACAGCTTTCTCGACGAGATCAAGAAACACTATGTCATGACCGCGCGCGCCAAGGGCCTGTCGGAGCGACGCGTACTTTACGGCCATGTGTTCCGAAACGCCATGCTGATCGTGATCGCGGGGTTTCCGGCGGTGTTCATCGGGGTGTTTTTCGGCGGCTCGGTGCTGATCGAGACGATTTTCTCGCTCGACGGGCTGGGGCGGCTCGGGTTCGAGGCGGCGGTGGGGCGCGACTACCCGGTGATGTTCGGCACGCTGTTCCTGTTTGGCCTCATTGGCCTTGTGGTCGGGATCCTGTCGGACCTGATGTATGTGCTGGTCGATCCGCGCATCGACTTTGAGAAGCGGGAGGGCTGAGCATGGGCCGCGCATCAGGGGGGCGCTGCCCCCGCCGCGCCTTTGGCGCGACTCCCCCGGAGTATTTCTGGCAAGATGAAGGGGGGGCATCGTGATTCGCCTCTCGCCGATCAACCAGCGCCGATGGCGGAACTTCCGGCGCAATGGCCGGGCGTTCTGGTCGCTGGTGATCTTTTCTGTGGTCTTTACCGTGACGCTTTGTGCCGAGTTCGTGGCCAATGACAAACCGATCCTCGTGCAGTATCGCGGCGAGTATTACATGCCGGTTTTCCGGTTTTATCCCGAGACGGCGTTCGGCGGGGATTTCGAGACCGAGGCGATCTATCGCGACCCGGAGGTGCAGTGTCTGATCGCGACCGGCGGGCTCGATGCCTGTTTCGACGATCCCGAGGGGATCATGCAGGACGCCGCCGGCGGTCTTCTGTCGGGCGAGGACGTGCATAGGGGCTGGGCGATCTGGCCGCCGATCCCCTATAGCTATGACACGATCGTGGATCGCGACGGAGCGGCGCCGCTGCCGCCCAATGCGCAGAACTGGCTTGGCACCGACGACACCAAGCGCGACGTGCTGGCCCGCGTGATCTATGGCTTTCGGCTGTCGGTGCTGTTCACGCTGATCGTGACGGCGCTATCGTCGGTGATCGGAATATTCGCGGGCGCGGTGCAGGGCTATTTCGGCGGCAAGACCGACCTGATCTTTCAGCGGATCATCGAGATATGGGCCTCCACCCCGCAGCTTTATGTCATCATCATCCTGTTCGCGATCCTGCCGCGCAGTTTCTGGCTTCTGGTGGTGATCACGGTGCTCTTTGGCTGGATGGCGCTGGTGGGGGTGGTGCGCGCGGAATTCCTGCGCGCGCGCAATCTCGAATATGTGCGCGCGGCCAAGGCGCTGGGGGTGGGTAATGTCACCATCATGTTCCGCCACATGCTGCCCAATGCGATGGTGGCGACGCTGACGATGCTGCCCTTTGTCATTACCGGGACGATCTCGCTTTTGGCGGGGCTGGATTTTCTGGGCTTCGGCTTGCCGTCCTCGGCGCCAAGCCTGGGGGAATTGACGCTTCAGGCCAAGCAGAACCTGCAAGCGCCGTGGCTCGCGTTCACCGCGTTTTTCGCCTTTGCGATCATGCTGTCGCTGCTGGTGTTCATCTTCGAGGGTGTGCGCGACGCGTTCGACCCCAGAAAGACCTTTCAATGAGCGTGCTCGAGGTGCGCGATCTGCGCGTGAGTTTCCGGCAGGACGGGCAGGTGATCCCGGCGGTGAAGGGTGTCACGTTCAGCGTGGACCGGGGCGAGACGGTGGCGCTGGTGGGCGAATCGGGTTCTGGAAAATCGGTGACAGCGCTTTCCACAGTGTCGCTTCTGGGGTCGTCGGCCGAGGTGACGGGCAGCGTCACCTATGCCGGGCGGGAAATGATCGGCGCGGATGAGCGGCGGCTGCGGCAGGTGCGGGGCAACGATATCAGCTTCATCTTTCAGGAGCCGATGACCTCGCTCAACCCGCTCCACACGCTGGAAAAGCAGTTGCGCGAGAGCCTTGAGTTGCACCAGGGCCTGACCGGAGAGGCGGCACGCGGGCGGATCATCGAGTTGCTCGAACGGGTGGGCATCCGCGAGGCGGCAAGCCGTCTGGGGGCCTATCCGCATCAATTATCAGGCGGGCAGCGGCAGCGGGTGATGATCGCCATGGCGCTGGCCAACAAGCCCGATATCCTCATTGCCGATGAGCCGACGACGGCGCTCGATGTCACCATTCAGGCGCAGATCCTTGAACTTCTGGCGGAGTTGAAGCGCGAAGAGGGCATGGGGCTTTTGTTCATCACCCATGATCTGGGCATCGTGCAGCGTATCGCGGATAGGGTCTGCGTGATGAAGGATGGCGAGATCGTCGAGGCGGGGCCGGTGGCCGAGGTCTTCGCCGCGCCCAGGCACGCCTATACCCGCAAGCTGTTGGGGGCGCAGTCGGTGGGCGTGCCCACGCCCGTGCCCGAAGGCGCGCCGGTGGTGGTGGAAACCGATCGTTTGCGGGTGTGGTTCCCGATCCAGAAAGGGTTTCTCAAACGCACCGTAGGGCATGTGAAGGCCGTGAACGAGGCCACGCTGAGCGTGCGCGCGGGCGAGACGCTTGGCATTGTGGGTGAGAGCGGCTCTGGCAAGACCACGCTGGCACTGGCGATCATGCGGCTCATCGCCTCCGAGGGCGGTATACGCTTCGCGGGCGAGGATGTGCATGGCTGGTCCACGCGTGAATTGCGCCGTAGGCGGGCCGAGATGCAGATCGTGTTTCAGGATCCGTTCGGGAGCCTGTCGCCCCGCATGACCGCCGCGCAGATCATCGCCGAGGGCTTGGGCGTGCATGGCAATCCGGGCGGGCGGCCCGAGCGCGATCTGGTGGCCGAGGTGATGGAGGAGGTGGGGCTTATCCCTGCCATGATGGACCGCTACCCGCATGAGTTTTCCGGCGGGCAGCGGCAGCGCATCGCCATTGCCCGCGCCATGATCCTGCGACCCAGGCTGGTCGTGCTTGATGAGCCGACAAGCGCGCTTGATATGACCGTGCAGGTGCAGATCGTGGACCTGCTGCGCGAATTGCAGCGGAAATATGCGCTGGCCTATCTGTTCATCAGCCACGATCTGCACGTCGTGCGCGCCATGAGCCACCGGGTTCTGGTGATGAAAGAGGGCGACGTGATCGAAGCGGGCGAGGCCGAGGCGCTTTTCACGTCCCCTCAGACCGAGTATGCGCGCACGCTTCTGGCCGCGTCGCTGGAGGGGCGGGTGGGGACGTGAGGCGTGTTCTTGCAGGATGAGCACTCAAATGCCAGAGCAGGACGCGTGAATGAAGCGCGCTCCAGAGCGTGCCCGCGTTCATTCGCAGTCTCGCGCCATAATCTGACCTATTGATTGCGAGCGTTTGGAAAGCTCAGGACCGGTTCCCACTCTTGAGCAACATGCCCTGGCGAAAGCCGTTCGCTGTAGGCACCGGGCAGCCCCTCGCCATATGCCCCCTGCCACGCACCCGGCCCGCCCCACCTCACGCGCTGCGTTTATGGCGCGCCTCGACATCCATCGCGTGACCGGGGCATTCTGGGCGTCTACCCCGCCGATCCGCGACGCCAGGGCGACGGGTAACGCGACGTTGCCGCGCGTGGCCGAAACATCCGAGGGTTGGCCGGGTGTGTCCGAGTTGCGGGTAGTGGTTGGTATGCGGGTATTTGGTGGTGGGCGGGGAGTTACGTGTGAATTCGATGCGCTTTTCTCAATGTCAGCGTCGATGTCAGAGAGCTTTACCATCGAGCAAAAAGCTAGACATCCATCCAATCCTTCTTGAGACGGTCAAGCTGCGCAACTCGCTCTCGAACCGATGCGGCCCTCTCGCTAGCTGTTCCATCCCGGATGATCA